>JACCQV010001173.1 GCA_013813945.1 Deltaproteobacteria bacterium
ATGATCTCGTGATCCGTGGCGGCACCGTGATCGACGGCACCGGCGGACCGGCTCGGCTCGCAGATGTCGCGATCACCGATGGCCGCATCGTTGCGATCGGCGACAGGCTCGGACCTGCACGGACGACGATCGATGCGGCCGGTGCCCTGGTCACGCCGGGGTTCGTCGACATCCACTCGCACTACGACGGTCAGGCGAGCTGGGATGAGGAGCTCGCACCGTCGAGTCTCCACGGCGCGACGACCGTTGCGATGGGCAGCTGTGGCGTCGGCTTCGCCCCGTGTCGCACGGCGGATCGCGAGCGGCTGATCGCGCTCATGGAAGGAGTCGAGGACATCCCGGGGTCGGCGCTCGCGGAAGGGATGACGTGGGGCTGGGAATCCTTCGCCGAGTACATGGCGGTGCTCGACGCCAAGCCCCACACGATCGATCTCGCGTGCCACGTCCCGCACGACGCAGTACGCGTGTTCGTGATGGGCGAGCGCGCACTCGCGGGCGAGGCTGCAAGTGCCGACGAGTGCGAGACGATGGGAAAGCTCGTGCGCGAGGCCATCGAGGCCGGCGCGATCGGATTCTCGACGGGGCGCACCGACAATCACAGAAACGCCGACGGCCGTACGACTCCTGCGGCGGATGCCAGCGCCCGCGAGCTCGATGCGATCGCGCGTGCACTCGCGGGGACCGATCGTGGCGTGCTCCAGGCAGTCAGCGACTTCGACATGTTCGTGTCGCCGGACCGGTTCGACCCCGAGTTCGACCTGCTCGAAGGCATGGCGCGCACCTCTGGGCTACCGCTGTCGATCTCGCTACTCCAGCGCGTCGGTGCAACGGATCAGTGGCGGCAGATCCTCGCGCGGATCGAGCGCGCGAATGCGGCCGGCCTGCCGGTGCGCGCGCAGGTCGCGACGCGTGGCATCGGCGTGATCCTCGGACTCGATGCGACGTTTCATCCGTTCATCGGCTTTCCGAGCTACAAGGCGCTCGCGCACCTTCCGCTCGCGGAGCGCGTACGTGAGCTCGCGAAGCCCGAGGTTCGCGCCCGCGTGCTGACCGAGACCAGTGACAAGGTTGCCGGCGATGGCAGCGCTGTGCCACCGCTCGTCGACAAGCTGCTCGGCGCATTCGATCTCGTTGCGATGAGCCTGTTCCGGCTCGGCGACGAGCCCGACTACGAACCTGCACGTGCGACGTCGCTGTTCGGCGAAGCGATGACCACCCGCAAGCGCCCGCTCGAGGTCGCGTACGACGCGCTACTCGAGGACGGCGGTCGCCAGCTGCTGTACTTCCCGATCTACAACTACGCGTCTGGATCGCTGTCCGAGGTCGCGCAGATGTTGAGCCACCCGTTCGCGATGCTCGGCCTCGGCGATGGTGGGGCGCACGTCGGGACGATCTGTGACGTCAGCTTCTCGACGTACTTGCTGACACACTGGGTTCGCGATCGCGGCGCGCTCTCGATCGAGACCGCGATTCACAAGCTCTCGGGCGAGCCCGCGGCCTGGCTCGGTCTGCATGATCGCGGCGTGCTCCGCGAGGGACTACGCGCCGACCTCAACGTGATCGATCTCGCCGGACTGACGCTCGACCGCCCCGCTCTCGTGCGCGACCTGCCAGCCGGTGGCAAGCGGTTCCTGCAACGGGCACGCGGCTACCGCTCCACGATCGTTCGTGGCGAGGTCATCGCGGAGGACGGTCGATTGACCGCGGCGAGACCCGGGCGGATCGCGCGACCGCTCAGCCGGTGACGTGGGCGATCAGCTCGGACGTAGCGGCCGACGCTGCGGCGCCAGCAGTGACGTTGAAGAACCCATGCGGCGCACCTGGATAGACGACGAGCTTGGTCGGCAGCCCGAGCTCCTCACGGCGGGCAGCGAGCCGCCGCGCTTGCTCGACGGGGACGAGGCGATCGTCGTCGCCGTGGAGTAGCAGGGTCGGAACCCGAGGCGGTTCCGCGTGGTGTGGTGACCGCATTCGCCAGTCGTACCGATCGGAGGTACCGAACAGCAGCCGCGGCAGCATGCTCGCGGGTCCCTGCAGTTGATCGAGCTCGTACAGTCCGAAGCAGCTGACGAGGCGGTGCACGGTTCCCGCTGCCGCACGGGCTGCGGCGAGTATTGCGAGGGTGCCACCGGCAGAAAGTCCGATCATCGAGACCCGGGCGGGATCGAGCCCGTAACCGGCCACGCGCTCGCCCCAGAATGCGTGCGCGGCCAGGACGTCATCGAGGGCCTCGGTGAGGCGACCGCCGCGGAAGATCATCCGGTAGTCGATCGCGCACACGGAGATTCGCGCGCTGGACAGCCGCGCGGCGAGCAAGCGCATCGGCTTCATCGCACGCGATCCGACGACGAAACCGCCGCCGTGAACGAGCACCACGGATGCGCCGTTGGGATCGGTCGGCAGGTAGAGATCCGCGAGCGGTGCGATGCCGCGCGCGATGCGTGTTCGATACCGCACGCCGGTCGCGGCAGGCGCGATCGCCAGAGATTCCATCGCGCCACCCTACCGAGGTCGCGGTGCCTTCGAGTCCGATAGCTTCGGCCGGCGCGCGTCGAAATAGACCGACCGTCCGGGGTCGTGCGTCGAGTAGCAGGTGCAGGCTCGACTCCTCCTCCTCGTCACCCTCCTCACGGCCACGGCCGCATCTGCGCAACCGCGGCCACGGCCGACGTTCAGCGCCACAACCAGCTTCGAGTCGTGCTCGAAGTCGTGGGCGTTTGCCTGCGGCAAGCGCGACAGCGGCGGCCAGACGTACGGCACCGCGCACGAGATGACTCATTGCGAACGCTACGTCTTCCAGCCCGATGGCACGTTCTCGTCGAGCTTCGAGCGCGGCACCTACACGATCGTCAACACCACGGTCACGATCGTCACCCGCAATGACGACGGCAGCGAGCACAAGGTCGAGCTGTCGCTGTCCGCGGACGGCGCGACCCTGGGCTCGATGAAGCGCCTCACCCGCTAGACGGCTTCGATCCGTGCGGGCACGTGCTTGTGCCACGGCGTGCCGGCGATCCAGTCGCGATCACCCGACGACGTCAGCTGGTTCGGTGCGATGCCGTGAACGACCGGCCGACCCGCCTCGTCGAGATAGTCGATCCCGAGCCCATTCGGCAGGCTCGCGTGTCCGGCCTGGAGCGTGTCGGTGATCTCGACGATCGTGACCACAGAGCCTGCCTTGGTCGTGACGCGAGCACGGCCGCCGTCGGCAATCCCGAGGCGCGCCGCATCGATCGCCGATAGCCGGAGCGCGCCGTCGACGTCCTTCTTGCGCCAGCTCGGATCGCGAAAGATCGTGTTCGCGGTCGAGGATCGCCGCTCGCCGGCAGACAGCACGAACGGGTACGCCGGATCGCGGACCGCTGGATCCTCACTCGAGAGTGTCGCGAGCTCGCCGAGCAGCTCGGGGATCGCGAGATGAATGCGCTTATCCTTGGTCTCGAGTCGCTTCCAGGTCTCGGGATAGTCGTCGACCGAGAACGTCACGCCCGACCGGCGCGTGAGCATCGCGTCGAACAGTTGCTCGCCGAGCATCGGGCCGTGGCCCGTGAAGCCGGCGCGGCGCACCGAATCTGCGAACGACATCGCGCACAGGTGCGCGGCGCCCCAGAGTGCAGCGGTCGCGGCGGCACCGTCAGGCAGCGTCGGCCCGAGCACCTCGAGCAGCACGACCGGTGCGAGCTTGCCGAGCATTGGGTTGCGCGCACTCGCGGCGAAGAAGGCGGGCGCCAGTGCCGGGCGACCCAGCGCCACTGCGGCGCGTAGATCCGTCAGATCCTCATCGCGAAGAGCACCGAGCGCGCGCACGAGCCGGCGATGGATCTCGGGCTCGGCGAGCGTGCCTGGCAGAGGATCGACCAGTGGAGCCCGCAGCTGGAACACGTTGTCGGGGAACTCGAGGTTGAAGAAGGTCGCCTCCCACTTCTCGAACTGCGAGGCCGCGGGCAACACGTAGTGCGCGAGCCGCGCGGTCTCGGTCATCGCCACGTCGATCACCACGACGAGCTCGAGCGCTTCGAATGCCGCGCGCATCCGGGTCGTGTCTGCCAGCGAGTGTGCCGGGTTCGCGCTCTCGACGAGCATCGCGCGGAATCGCTTCGGATGATCGGTGAGGATCTCCTCGGCGATCACGTTGCACGGGACCATGCCGCCGATGATCCGGTGACCTCCGACGGGGGTCGTGTACTCGCGGCTGCTGTTCCCGACGAGCGGTGCAATGTGGCTGTGGATGTTCATCGCACCGCGCTTCGCGAAGTTGCCCGTGAGCAGATACAGCAGCTTCTCGAGATACGAGTTGAGCGTGCTGTGGCGCGCCTGCTGGACGCCGAGGTCCTCGAACGTTGCGACGCCACCGGTGGCGCGCGCGATCCGGCGTGCCACATCGCGGACCTGCGTCTCCGGGACGCCGGCACGGCCTGCGTACTCGGCGACCGAGATCCCCGCGAGCGCTTCGCGCACGGTCTCGAACCCGGTCGTCCGATCGCGGACGAAGTCGTGGTCGACGAGATCCTCCTGCACGAGCACGGCGAGCAGTGCCGCGAGCACGAAGGGATCGCCGCCCGGGCAGACCTGGAGGTGATGATCGGCCATCGCAGCGGTCTCGGTGCGTCGCGGATCGATCACGATCAACGTGCGCGCTGGATCCGATGCGAGCTCCTTGAGCACGACCCGCGCGCGCGGCAGCCCGTGCGACTGCCACGGGTTCTTGCCGATGAACAGTGCGACTTCGGCGTGTTCGAAGTCACCGCTCGTGTGGCACTTCGGTTTGCCGTAGAGCTGGCCATCGACCCAGAACTCTCCGGTCTTCTCCTGGGCGAGCGCATTGCTCGAGTAGATCGAGCCGAGCGCCGCGCGCGTCGCACGCGAGTAGGCGCCGCCGAGGTGATTCCCCTGCCCGCCCCCGCCGTAATAGAAGATCGTCTCGCCACCGTGAGTGTCGCGGACCGTGGCCAGGCGCTCTGCGATCTCCCGGATCGCGGTGTCCCAGTCGATCTCCTCGAACGCACCGTCCGCGCGGCGGCGAAGCGGTGACGTCAGTCGGCCCTTCGCGCTCTGGTAGTAATCGAGTCGTTGCGCCTTCTCGCAGGTGTAGCCGCGCGACGCCGGGTGCGCCTTGTCGCCGCGGATCTTGTGGAGCCGCCGGTCCTCGAGCTCGACCTCGATGCCGCAGTTCTGACTGCACAGGATGCAGGCGGTCGTGTGCCACGTGCGGTCGTCGGTGACGTCACCCATGCGCGCATCATAAGCCTCGTGGGCCTACGATCGAGTTGTGGCCGCTGGATGCGTCAGTTTCGGCGCTGGCTGAGCCCGTTGAGTCGGTTCTCCGACTTCGGACGGCCGACCACTGCGCGCGGCGACTGATGCACGATGATCACATTGGGCCGTGGTGCATCGGTCTGAACCGTCACTGGCACCACGATCTCGCAAACGACCCGCCGGTCGAGGCCGCGCCCGACCACGACTTTCTTGCACTCGGTGGGCTTCGCGGCGGCCTTCGTGACTTCTTGCGGCGGTGCCGCCGGCTTGGCCTTCGAGTCGGCTGCCGCGGGGACGGCCACGAGGAACAGGACGAGGGCGAGGGCGCGCGTCATGTCGGGAGTATGCGCGATGCGGGCGCGAGGCGCTCGGAAAAGCTCGGTGAGGCCAGGCATGCGGCTTGGATCGGTAGACGGGCATGAGATCCATGATTTTCGGCATCGTCCTCGTGCTCGCTGCAGGGACGGCCTGCAACCGGACCGCCTCCGGTAAGGGTCGGCGAGTCGAAGGAAAGCCCGTCGAGACCCAGCAACCGCACGGCCGCAATCAGAAGCCTGCATTTGCCGGGCAGACGCGCGCGCCGTTCCAGACGCAGGGGGTCGCGTTCGACGTCCAGGTGATCGCCAAGAACCTCGAGCATCCCTGGGCCCTGGCCTTCTTGCCGGATGGCGCGATGCTGGTGACCGAGCGCCCTGGCCGGCTCCGGATCGTGGGTGCGGATGGCGCGATGTCCGCGCCGCTCGTCGGACTTCCTCGCGTCGACGCACGTGGCCAGGGCGGCCTGCTCGACGTGGTCGTCGACCCGAAGTTCGGCGACAACCAGCGGATCTTCTGGAGCTACGCGGAGCCGCGCGAGGGAGGCAATGGGACTGCCGTCGCCCGCGGCCGGCTCGCCCGAGATGGCGCGCCGCGCATCGAGAACGTCGAGGTGATCTGGCGGATGACGCCGACACTCGACTCGACCATGCACTTCGGCAGCAGGCTCGTCTTCGATCGCGAAGGCATGCTGTTCGTGACCACCGGCGAGCGTTCGATCAAGGAAGGACGCAAGCAGGCGCAGAACCTCGACAGCGCGTTCGGCAAGGTCATCCGGATCGATGTGAACGGCAAGGTGCCGCCGGCGAACCCATTCGTCGATCGCGCGGGCGTGTTGCCGGAGATCTGGTCGCTGGGCCATCGCAACATGCAGGCAGCCGCGCTCCATCCAGAAACCGGCGCGCTGTGGGTGGTCGATCATGGAGCGAAGGGCGGAGACGAGATCAACGTGGTCGAGGCCGGCAAGAACTACGGGTGGCCCACGATCACGTACGGGATCGAGTACAAGGGCGGCGCGATCGGCCAGAGCATCACGACCAAGGCCGGCATGGAGCAGCCGATCTACTACTGGGATCCCGTGATCGCACCGTCGGGAATGGCGTTCTACGGGGCCGACCTGTTCCCGGCATGGAAAGGCAACCTGTTCGTCGGCGCACTCGCCGGCAAGCACGTCGTGCGCCTCGTGCTCGACGGCACTCGCGTGATCGGCGAGGAGCGCCTGCTTGCCGACCGCGCGCGCATCCGCGATGTGCGTGTCGGTCCCGACGGTGCGCTGTACGTGCTCACGGACGAAGACCGAGGCGAGCTCCTGAAGATCATCCCGAAGCAGGAACGCCCCGATCGCTCGGCAGAGGTCAGCGACCCCGCTCGGGGATCCGCACGCTGAACACGCAGCCCTTGCCGGGGAGATCGCGAACGCTGAGCTTTCCGCCGTGGGCCTCGATCGCGTTCCGCGTGATCGTCAGGCCGAGTCCCACGCCACGACGCTTCTGGCTGCGCTGAACGAACGGTTCGAACAACGCCTCGCTGGAATCACCGAGCCCGCCGCACTCGTCCTCGACCTCGATCTCGATCCCCCGGTCATCGCGTCGAGCACGAACCTCCACGCGCCCACGGTCGCGTGAGAACTTGAGCGCGTTCTGGACCAGGTTCGTCAGCGCCGACCCGAGGAGTCTCGGATCTGCGCTGACCTTCAGCCCGGGCTCGACGGCATTCCCGAGCGTGACTCCGCGTTCGGGTAACGCCGCGGTGTGAACATCCTCCACGAGCTCCTGCACGTCCAGGGTCTCGAGCGCGGGTGCGAGCCCCGACTTGAGCTGCACCGCGACGAGCGTCTGCGAGACCAACGACTCGAGCTGGTTGAGGCTTCGTTCGAGCACGCGGCCTGTCCGGCTCTCTGTCCCGACGCTGCCGGTGCGGATGAACCCGTATGCGAGAACAGCACTCGACAACGAATTCCGCAGCTCGTGCGCGAGGAACCCGAGCCACTCGGCGAACTCCTGCTGACCGCGTGCGAGCGAGAGGTCGTAGTAGGTCGTGATCGCCTGCGCGAGTCCCGAGTCGAGACACTGGTTGAGCACGCGATACGAGCGCGCATCGAGCTCGACATCATGCTCGATCGCGATC
>JACCQV010000725.1 GCA_013813945.1 Deltaproteobacteria bacterium
GAGCTCGAGATCATGCGCGGCCAGCCGTCGGTCGCCGCAGAGCTCGCCAGCGCGGCTCTCGCCTCGAGCGTGCGCCGCGAGCTAGGTCACCTCGCCGCACGCGGTAGTGCCGTCGTCGCCGCGATCGATTTGCTCGAGCTCCGGCTCGACGTTGCGCTTCCGCGCCTCGAGGAGCTGCACGGTCAGCCCACGCTCGACGCCGCCTCCGCTGCTAACGTTGCGGTGATGCTCGCCAGCGCTCGCGCCCAGAGCGGCCAGCGAGCGGGTGCCGTCGAGCTTGCCCAGAATGCCGGCGCGGAAGCCCGCGACGATCTCGATCGCAAGCTCGCCGGAGCCGAGGTCGCACTCGCGGCCGGCGACGTTCAGCTCGCCCTCGAGCTCGCGCGCGATACCGCGGTCCTCGCAGAGCGCTCGCATCGCACGATCGAGCTCGCTACTGCACTCGTCATCGTCGCGCGCCTCGAGCTTGCGCGTGGTGATCGTGGCAACGCCCGCTCGGCCGCGACTCGTGCAGCGCGCGAGGCTGCATCTGCCGGGCTCGTGCGTGCCCGCGTCCATGCGCTGCTGGCGCTCGCGGCACTCGCCCGTGACGACGATGACGCTCCGTCGGCCGTGTCGTACGCGCGCGACGCAGCCGAGCTCGCGATGACCGCGGGCTTGCCCGTCGAGCGGCTCGTCGCGCACGCGGCACTCGACGCGATCTCCGGCGCGGAAGCGGTCGCCGATCCGTCTGCGCCGAGCGCGGCGACGATGGCTCCGACCGCCATCGAGGGCGCGGCACGCCTGCTCACGGACCTCGGTCTCACGGCGCAACGCCCGTTCCGCGTCATCGACTCCGAAGGTGTGCCGAGCGATGTCGCCGACGCAAATCCCGAGGTCCTGCGGCTCGCCGGCCGTGCGCTCGCGGTCGACGGCGTGCGCGAGGTGATCTGGCGCCACGGGGTCGAGCTCGCCGACCTTCGCCGTCGCAGCCTGCTCAAGCGCCTGCTGTTCCTGTTTGCCTCCGCACCCGGCAAGGTGTTCTCGAAGGAGGCGATCGTGCAGGCGGTGTGGAACGTCGAATACCACCCGCTGCGCCACGATGCCGCCCTGTTCACCAACATCATGCGGATCCGGCGCCTCCTGGGCGAGGACGGCTCGGAGATCATCCGGGTCACCGAAGACGGCTACCGCTTTGTTCCACCCCGTGACTTCCTGTTCGTCATTCCGCGGTGAAGAAGACCAAGCCCACAGCGAAGTCGAAGAAGCCCGTCAAGAAGACGAAGGCCAAGGCCGCACCGACGAAGAAGCAAGCTCCGCCGAAGCAGAAGGCCGCGCCGAAGCAGGCCGCGCCGAAGAAGCAGGCCGCGCCGAAGAAGCAGGCCGCACGTGGGAAGCCGTCCCGCTCGCCGCGCCAGCACCGGGCCGCGTCCGACACCCGATGGCTCGCGTTCGTGGCTCGGCACGGCGTCGTGCTCGCGTCCGCGCGCGGCCCCGTCCCGTCGCTCGCCTCCGAGGTCGCCGGCGAGGAGATCGTCGGTAGCTGGTGGTCTCACCCGAAGGCGCAGCTGATCTTCGAGACGCTGTCCTCGATCGACGATGCCGATGACGTGCGCTGCTTCAAGCTCGTCCACGGCAAGGTCACGTTCGTTCACCGCCGCGTCTGGCCCGCGCTCGTCCGGCTCGCACGCGAAGGCATGCTCGCCCCGGATCGCGTCGCGTCGTTCCAGCAGGAGCACATGCCGACCGGCGAGCATCGCAACCTGGTCACGCCGTTCCCCGAGTGGGTCCCCGACGATGTGGCGGCCGCGGCGGACACGATGACCGTGGACCAGGCGCGCGCGGCGCTCGGTCCCGCGGTCTGATCACTTCCAGAGCGGAAGCTGCAGCGCCTCGATGGTCTTGCCATCCCGCGTGTGCAGCAAGACGAGCACGCCTTTGCCATCCGCGGCGTCCACACTGAAGTCGAACAGCTTCGGCGAGGCGCACTCGACGCCCTTGCTCGCCGGGAACTTGACCGCGTCAGTTGATCCAGCGCGGGCCGTCGGGCGGCGGGTCGTCCGCAAATACCGCTTCGGGTGTCAGGGCAGCGGCACGGGCGGCGGCCTCGATGCGCTCCTCTTCTGCCCGCTGCTGCTCCTCGAGATCCCACTGGGCGATTCGCTTGCGGTTCTGGCGCCGGCGGCGCAGGTAGGCGAGCACGAGCAAGATCGCGCACAGGATCCAGATCGCGAGTCCGAGCAGCCCGATCGGAACGAGCATGTAGCGGCTGGTCAGGTCGCTCCGCCACTCCTCGAACAGCTCGCGCAGCGGCTTGCCGAACGCAGCCTTCGCGGCCAGGTCGAGGTCGCTGGTCCTGCGGATCTCGGTCAGGAACCGGCGGAATGGCCACCGGTCGCCGTCGTCGTTCTTGTCTTCCCAGCGGCCACGGCGCGACAGGAATCCGACGAAGTCATAGCTCTGTGCATACGCTCGGTGCGCTGGCAGCTCCTCGCGCGGGAAGCTGTTGTCCAGGTGATCGAGATCGACAATCCCGCCGAACCACGCCATCCCGGCGAGCGTCTCGCTGCGCTCCCACGACCACTCGCCGGAGTGCTGGTAGGCGAACCCCTCGTGCAGCCAGTGTGGGGCGAGCTTGCCGAGCGCGACGCCGAGCGCGATGTGTCCGAGCTCGTGCTTGAGCGTGCTCAACGGATCGACGACATGTGCATTGCGGCGCAGTGCCACCGAGACGATGCCGAGATCCGGATACGCGACGCCGATCGCCCACGCGGGTGCACCGCGGCCGGCCGGCGCGACCTCGCTGAGGCTCTTCGAATCACGGACGAGTCGAACTTCGATCCGACGCGGCACCGGCAGCTCGACGAGGTCCGCCGAGATCCGCACCATCGCCGCCTCGGCACTCTCCGCGAGCTCCTGGGCGGTCGATTCGAGGCCGCGCTCGGAATACACGGTGACGCGACCGCGGTGCGCAGCCTCGACGAGCTCCGGTGCTGCAGCCGCGGGTCGGGTCGACGCGAGCAGCATCACGAGAACCGCGATGAACCACCTCATGGACGGCTCGCGGGATAGTCGAGCTCGACACGTTGCGTATTGCTCGCCGTGTCGTGGAGCAACATCAACGTCACGCCGCCGCCGACCGCACCGAGGATCGCGGCGTAGACCCACCATCGTGTTGGCTCATCGACGCGCTCCTTGCGCGTGCCGCGCGTTTTCGGGTCTTCGACGAGCAGCGGCTGATCGGGATCCGGCGCGCGATCGGTCCAGGCCTGCACGCGATCGGCGATCACGGCCACGAGCCGCGGAGCCTCCGCGAGTGTCCCGACGCCATCGTCGCCCCCCAGCGCGTGTGGTGCTTCTGAGCGACCGACCCTGCCCCAGGCTGCAATCCGTTCGCCCGTCCGCACGATCGCGACGCGTGCGCTGACCTGCGCGAGGATGTCGCCGAGCTTGCGGCGCTGCTCGGGCATCGGAACCGTGATCGTCGGCTGGTTCCGAACTGCAGTCCCGGCCGCCCAACCGCGCCGTGTGCCAGATGCCGACGCGATCACGTGCTCACCCGCGGACAGCGTCACCTTCAGCGGCGACGTTCCTGCGAGCGCAAAGTCGATCCAGATCGGAGCGCCAGCGATCTCGGCCCGGATCTCGACCGGGAACATGTCCCGATCGAGCATCGTGTCGACCTCTGGGTACTTCGTGGGTTCGCCGAGTGCGCGCAACCTGGCGCTCGCGGTCATGACCGCGTCGGTATCGCCGTCGCGTTCCGCGCAGAGCAGCAGATACATCCAGCCGCGCACGAGCTCGGGGACCGGGAGGCCCGCGGCCTGCCGGGCCGCGGCGATCCCGATCACGTCGCGGCTCGCAGCGATCGTCGCCTTGCAGTCCAGAGCACCGAATGCGCGCTGCGCCTCGGCGAGCGCGACTTCGAGCGGAAGCGCATCGCTGTCGGGGCTGCCGATGACGGGGTCGAGGCCGCCGGCGAGGAGGGCAGCGGCGAGCTGCTGGCGGATCGCAGGATCGTCGGGACCGAGATCGATCACCGCAACGCGCTCGCGAGGAGCAGCGGACGCGGTCGATGCGCCGACCGCAAGGAGCGAGGCGAGGATCAGCCGAGCAGCTTGAAGTACTCGTTCAGCGCCCATACGTCACTCGCCCGCAGTCCATCGAACTGGATCCCGACGCTCGTTGTATCGGCCCACCGCACCGTTGCGTCGACCTCGATCAGATGCTGCTTCGCGGGTACGGTGAACGCGATGTGAACGCGTTGCCCCATCGCATGACGCTGGGTCGCCGAGAGCAGCGCACCACCGAGCGAAAGGTTGACGATCTCGCAGGCCTCCGGAGCGCCCGCGATCGTGAGCGTCCCGGCGATCGAGACGACGTGTCGTGCTGAGGTTCGGCGATTGTCGGCCACGTTGATTTTCCGCAGCCATTGTACTGGGAAAATCATGGATCCGAATCGGCGCCGCGCACCTACCTGATGAGGCGGCTACTGCAGCTTGATGTCGATGTAGGCCTTCTTGCGCAACTCTTCGAGCCAGGTCTGGGTGACCTTGTCCATCTCCTTGCGGCGGAGCTCGCGAGACAGCTGCTCTTTCATCTCGGCGAACGGCTTGAGGTTCGACTTCTGGACCTCGGTCACGTGGAACACGTGCAGGCCCTGGGGCCCGTTGACGGGGCCGCGGGTGTCGCCCTTGTCCATCGCGAACACGACTGGCTCCCACTCCGGGTTCGCCATGCTGCCGCGCTGGAAGTAGCCGAGCTCGCCGCCCGTGGCCTTCGTGCTGACGTCGTCCGAGACCTCACCCGCGATCTTGGCGAAGTCCTCGCCCGCAGAGATTCGCGCCATGGCCTGGGCCGCCTTGTCCTTGGCTTCGGCGATCTGCTGCTCCGTCGGGTGCTCGGGAAGCTTGAACAGGATGTGGGAGAGCTTGACTGCACTCACCGACTCGCTGCGTCGGGCCATCTGGTCGTAGCGCGCACGGATGTCTTCATCGGTGATCTGCACCTTGGGTGCGACCAGCTGATTCACGGCGCGGAGACGGAGGATCTGTCGGCGCAGGTCCTGCTTGTAGTTCTGGAGCGTATAGCCCTGTGCCGCGAGGACCTGCGCGAGTGCGGCGTCATCGAGGTTGTTGGACGTCTTGATCTCGTCGAGCGCGGCCTGGACCTCTGCGGACTCGACATCGATCTTCGAAGCCTCCGCTGCCTGGACGATCAGCTCCTCGCTGACCATCTCGTCGAGCACCTGACCGCGCAGCTTCTCGATCCGGCGCTCGCGCTCCTTGAGATCGGCGATCTGCGCCGCCTCTCCGAGGACCGGGATCATCCGTGCCTCGAGCTCGCTGCGAAGGATGATCGCGTCGTTGATCACGGCGACCACGCGCTCGAAGATAATTTTCTTGCCCGCGTTGGGCGACGGCGGCGCCTTCGTCGCGGCCGGGGGCGCGGGGGACGCGGTCGGGGCGGGAGGCGCCTTGTCCTTGTCGTCCGCCACTGCCACCGCCGGCGCGAGCAGCGCCAGGACCATCACCAAGGAGAGCTTGCGCACGAACATAGGGACTGCACTTCCGACGATCGCGTTGCCTGCGGCATTCACGGCCAGGTTCATTGGATGCCCTCGGGTGCTCCCGGGGCCGCCGGTGGGGTCTGTGCGCCACCCATGGGGGGCGGCGTGAGGTCATGGCCGTGCCCGTCATCGACGGCCGTCGATGTGTCGATCCGCACGCGCTGGAGGTTGGCGTCGTTGATCTCGATCTTCGAAGAGGCCTTGAGGCCATCGACGAAGTCCTTCTGCGCCTTCATGCGGCTGTCGCGGAACAGCTTGTTGCGAATCGCCGGCTTCGCGTCCTCGAACGACTTCGTCATCGACTTGCGTCGGCCGGTCTGCTTGAGCACGTAGAACGTCCCGTTGCCCGCATCGATCGTCGTCGAGACGTCGCCCGTGTTGATGAGCGCGAACGCGCCCTTCACCACCGGCGCGGGAAGCTCCTTCGTGGTCGCATCGAAGTAGCGGAGGTCGCCGCCCGACAGCTTGGAGTTCTCATCGCTCGTGTACTTCATCACGAGGTCACGGAAGCCCTTGTTGGTCTTGCCAGCCTCGCCACGCGCCTCGAGCGCCACCCGATCGGACTGCGCACGGTTCTTGAGGATGATCGCCGAGACGCGGACCTCCGCGGGCTTCACGTACTCTGCGAGGTTCGCGTCGTAGTAGGTCTTCATGTCGGCCTCGGGCACCGACTCCGCCGTGACCTTTGCGTCGAACTCGTCGCGCATCAGCTTCTGGATCATCACCTGTTTCATCGTGCGGACGACCTCGGGATCCTTGTCGAGGCCGCGCTTGTAGGCTTCCTTTGCGAGCACCTCGAAGCGGATCAAGGAGTCGAGAAACTCCTTCTTCTGCTCGAGGGAGGTGTAGCGCGCGCGGATGTACGGCGACTGCCGGTTGATCCGCTCCTGGAAGTCGCCCAGCGTGATCGTGACGTTGTCGATCTTCGCGAGCGGCTGCTTGAGCTCCTCGGCGCTCTGCGGCGGCGCGGTCGATCCGCCACCGGCCTTGGTCGGTTGCGCGGTGGCTTCGTCCGGCTTCTTCTGGCAGCCCCCGACAAGGAACGACAGCACCAGCGGGACGAGCAGAACCCGAGTCATCACAATACGTTCAACTACCACGAGCCAACGCATCCAACAAGCCTCGCCTCGCTCCTGCAGGCCCTCCAGGCGGGGGTGGGACGATCGAGAACCGTCCATCCGGTAGCTTGCGCCACCCGGTGTCCACGAGCTGGCGAAACAGGGTGCTCCCCGGAGGCAGCGCGACAGCGACGCGTGTGCCGGAGATCTCGAGCGCGAGGATGCCGGCCCCCCGTGCGATCGCCTTCACGCCCATCAATTCTCCGAGGAGGATCACCTCGCCAGGCACCGGGCCGTAGCGGTCGGCGATCTCGGCCATGACGTCGCGAAGCTCGTCGTCGTTGTCGATTGCGGACAGCCGCTTGTACAGCTCGAGGCGCTGGCCCGGATCGGGGACGTAGTCGTCGGGGATGAACCCGGGCATCTCGACGGTGAGCTCCGGGTCGATCTCCGAGTGAATCGGTTTGCCGCCCACCTCGGCGACGGCAGAGTCCAGCATCTTCACGTACTGGTCGAAGCCGACCGCAGCGATCGAGCCCGACTGCTTCGCACCGAGGAGCTCGCCGCCGCCGCGAATCTCGAGATCCATGGATGCGATCTGGAAGCCGGCGCCGAGCTCGGTGTAGCGCTGCAGGGTCTCGAGCCGGCGCCGCGCCTCGTCGGTGATGTGCTCGGGCTCGGGCACCAGGAGGTAACAGTACGCGCGGGCGCTGCTCCGGCCGATCCGACCGCGAAGCTGGTAGAGCTGCGCGAGGCCGAACGCATCCGCGCGGGCCACGAACATCGTGTTCGCGCGCGGGATGTCGAGACCGCTCTCGACGATCGTCGTCGCGACCAGGATGTCGAGCTCGCCCTGGACGAACTGGACCATGACCTTCTCGAGCTGATCCGCGGTCAGGCTGCCGTGGCCGACACCGATCCGCGCGGCCGGCACGAGCCCCTGGAGGTACTCCGCCCACTCGACGATGGAGCGATCGTCATCGCGTGGCTTCGTCCGCTTCTGCGGGCGGTCGTCGTTCGGCAGCCGGTGGTCGGGCGCTTTCTGTCCGCTCGTTCCGATCGTCGGCGTGATGAAGAACACCTGGCCGCCGCGGCCGATCTCGCGCTCGATCGCCTCTTTGATCGTCGTGTCATCGACGCGCGAGACAAATGTCCGGACCGCTCGGCGATCCGCCGGCGGCGTCGCGATGATCGAGAGGTCGCGCAGGTTCGCCATCGCGAGGTGGAGCGTCCGGGGGATCGGCGTCGCCGTCAGCGTCAGCACATCGACCTGCGTCTTGGTCTTCTTGATCCGCTCCTTGTGCGCGACCCCGAACCGCTGCTCCTCGTCGATCACGAGCAGGCCGAGGTCCTTGAACCGGACATCGGCCGACAGTGCGCGGTGCGTCCCGACCACGACGTCGAGCTTGCCCTCGGCGAGCTTCTTCACCGTCTCGATCTGCTCGCCCTTGGACTGGAACCGGGACAGCTTGCCGAGGTTGACGCCGAACCCGCCGAACCGCTCGGTCATCGTGCGGAAGTGCTGCTCGACGAGCACGGTCGTCGGAGCGAGGATGCACGCCTGCTTGCCGCCCTGAACCGCGCGGAAGATCGCGCGCATCGCGACCTCGGTCTTGCCGTACCCGACGTCGCCGCAGACCAGGCGGTCCATCGCGCGCGGTGCTTCCATGTCCGCGAGCACGGCGTCGATCGCGGCGGCCTGATCGGGCGTCTCGTCGAACGGGAACGTCGCCTCGAGCTCGCGGAAGCTGTCGTCGGCCGGCGGGAACCGATGGCCGGGCAGGGACGCGCGCTGTGCGTAAAGCTGGAGCAGCTCCTCGGCGAGCGCGCGGATATGCCGCTTGATCTTGCTGGTCGTCGCCTCCCACGTCACGCCGCCGAGCTTGTCGAGCTTGGGCGCGTGGCCCTCGGCGCCGACATAGCGCTGGACCTCGCCGAGTCGATAGACCGGCAGATAGAGCGTGCCGCCGTCGTACTCGAGCTTCAGCGCATCGATCTCCTGGAGCTTGGGCGTGGCCGCACCGATCGCCGTGGTCTGGAGAATCGAGACGGTGCCGACCGCGAGCTTCTCCAGGCCGACGTAGCGGCCGACGCCGTGCTTCTGGTGCACGAGGTAGTCACCGGGCCCGAGCTGGCTGAAGTCCGCAACGCCACCGAGCAGCGCATCCTTGGCGCGCTTCCGCTGCGACTTGCCGTGGTGCGTGCGCGCGCCGAACACATCGGCTGCGGTGACGATCGCCACGCGATCTCGCACCGAGGCGAATGCATGCGCCGGCGCACCCGCGACGATCGAGATGCCATCGGTGGACGCGGGCCGCTCGCCGGGTGGTGCGAGTCGCACATCGAGGCCGCGCGCCGCGAGTACTCCGTGCAGCCGATCGATCCGGCTCTGCGAGTCACACGCGATCGCGATCCGGATCCCGTCGCGGCGCCATCGCTGGATCGCAGCCACCAGTGGTGCGGCATGCTCGGTATCTCCGAACGTGCGAGCGTGCTCGAGCTCCTGCTTGAGCACACGCAGGTCGTCGACATCGACGCGGATCTTCGTCCCGACCTCGTCCGTCAGCTCGAGCGTCGGCAGCGAGATCCGGCGTGGCGCCGTGAATGGGCCCGCATCCTCGGCGGTGACGAGGTGGGCATCGGGAGGGTAGACCAGGAGCTTGGTCTCGTCGCGGCGCAGCGGGTAGCGCGCGTTCGCGTCATCCCACAGGTCGCGCAGCGTGCGGCGGCACGCATCGGGATCGATGACGAGCCAGCGCGCATCTGCCGGCACGTACGCGGCGGGCGCCACCATCTCGTCGTGAAACGCGGGCGTCAGCCCTTCGATGCCGACGAACACCTCGCCCTGCTCGAGCTGTTCGATCAGGCGACGCGTCGCTTTCGTCGGATGTGCGATCTCGTCCGCGTACTCGCGCAGCCGGGTGCGGACATCGCGCGTGCCGGTGGTGATCGTTTCGCGCACCGGGTGCACGTGGACGTGGTCGACCGCGCGCAGCGTGCGCTGCGACTCCGCCTCGAACCAGCGCAGCGACTCGACCTCATCGCCGAACAGCTCGATCCGGATCGGATGCGGCGCCAGTGGGGCATACAGATCGATCACACCGCCACGCACCGCGAACGTGCCGGGTTCGTCGACGACCGGCGCCCGGGTCCAGCCGCCCGCGACGAGGAGCGCCGCGACTTCATCGCGATCGATCGTCTCGCCTTTCGAGATCGTCCGCCCTCGCGCCGCGAGCTCGCCCGGTGCCACGGTCCGTCGCGCGAGCGCCTCCGCGGAGGTCACGACGATGCGTGGCCGCAGTGCCGGCACGGCGAGCCGGTACAGCGTGCCAACACGTTCGGCGATCCCGGTTCGATCGGGCGAGAGATCCGCGTACGGCGAGATATCGATCGCCGGAAGGCCGGCGATGTCATCGAGCATCGTCGCCGGATCATGCGTACCGGGTCGGAAGAACCGGATCTCGTCCTCGATCCGGCGCGCCGCCTGATCGTCAGGCGCGACCACGACGATCAGAGATTCACGGTCCGCGAGCTCCGCAGCAAGCCACGCTGCCCAGCCCGCGGTCGCGCCATGCGCGATCACGATGTCGCTGCGCAGGGCGGCTTCGAGCTCGGACCACATGGGGCGCAGACCCTAGCACCCGCCCGTGGCGCGACGAATAGCCGCCCGGCGGCGTACGTTGTTCCTGCATGAGGCGGCAGGTCCTGGTGGTTGCGATCCTCGCGGGCTGTGGCGGCACGCCGCCGGCGACCCAGGTGCCGACCCACATCGCACCGGAGCCGACGCCCGTGGTCGTCGATGCGGCAGACGGAGATCCCGAGCCGCGCCGAGGTGCCCTGTGCTTCGGTGGTCAGGGCTCGACCGACATCCGCACGTTTGATGGTGTCGCGATCCAGATCTTCGAGGAGCGCAAGTCGATCACCGAGATCGGGTCGTGCCGGATCGTCCCGGGACCCTCGCAGAGCGGCTTTGACGAGATCACGATCATGGCTGGCACGACTCCGATCGCCGTCCTCAACCACTGTGGAGGCAAGGCGCTCGTGCGCGGCATCCAGTACGGTAGCGGCGGTCAGATCGGCGATTCGACCCGATCGCTTGCCGCGTTCAAGAATCTCGAGTGCAGCCCCGACGTCGGTGGTTACTGGTGCTACTTCGCGTCAGAGTACGACCCGGTCGCCCGCTACTTCGTCGCCGTTCCCACGCAGACCACGGCGACGGGCGGTGTGGTGCAAGGGCCCGCCGCGGTCGCGCTGATTGCCGGCAAGACGATCGCAGGCGCTTCGTTCACGACGCGCTGCGACTGAGCACGGCTGGTCCGTCGAGGACTCGCGTGTTACGACGGACAGGTGAGGATCGCTGCGATCGCCCTCGGCATCGCCCTGGTCGCCACGGATGCCGCCGCGTCGACATCCTCGCCGGAGGATCGATCGCGTGGCGGCCGACACCGCGCCTCGCGGTGCTCGCGAGCCTCGAGCTCCCGATCTACTCGCAGGTCACCGGACCGCAGGTCGACTACGGTCTCGTTGCCGGGCTCGGTCTCGTGACCTCGTTCGACCTCAAGCCGCGCGCTTCGTGGGGCGCGGCTGATGTTGCGACGCTCGGCGTGGCGGGGACCTCGGCGCCGCTCGTTCCGGTGCCCGGCAAGATCACCGTGTTCGATCTGTGGGCCGAGTGGTGCGCCCCGTGTCGCGAGCTCGATGACAAGCTCGCCGCGCTCGCGCGCCGCCATCCCGATCGCATCGCCGTCCGCAAGCTCGACGTGGTCGACAGCGACAGCGCCGCGTGGCTGCGTTACCTCGCGCCCGGGAGCTTCGAGCTCCCGCACATCAAGGTCTATGGCGCCGACGGTGTCGTGCGGTTCGAGAAAACCGCACCACCGGACGAGCTCGTGAAGGCCGTCGAGGCGCTGCTGCGCTAGGCTGCGGCATGGCTGGATCGCAGCAGAGTCTGCGCTAGAGCTTGATCGAACGGATCGCGTGGTTGCCGGTATCGGCGATGTACAGCACGCCGCCCGCGAGCTCGATCCCGTAGGGGCGCTTGAGTAACGCCTCGGTCGGGGGGCCGCCATCGCCGGAGTACCCGGACTGACCGCAGATGCCGGCGACGGTCGTGATGGTCTGATCCGGCGCGATCGCGCGGACGCAGTGGTTGTAGACGTCCGCGATGTACAGCGTGCCGTCGTCGGCGAGCGCGAGATCCACCGGGTTCGAGAGCTTGGCCTGAAGCGCGGGCCCACCGTCACCGGCGTAGCCGAACTGCATCGGCGTTCCTGCGACGCGGTGGACGATGCCTCCGGTGTCCAGCTTGCGGATCAGGTGGTTCGCCGTGTCGGCGAAGAAGATGTTCCCCGCCCGATCGACCGCGATCCGCCCCGCCGGATCGGCGGACTGGCCGAACGGTTGGCCCATGCGGACCTCGAGCGCCGGGCCGTCGTCGCCCGAGTAGCCAGGCGTGCACGGCAAGCCACAGGTCGCCGGATTGCCGCACGTGAACTTTCCCGACGGAGATGGACAGGGCGTCGGCTCCACGCCGGCCGCACACGCTCCCGGGCCCGCGGGCGCCGGCGCATCGATGACGCAGCGACCGGCGAGCCGGGTGATCGTGCCGGCGGTATCGATCTTCCGC
>JACCQV010000054.1 GCA_013813945.1 Deltaproteobacteria bacterium
GTCCTCGATCGCTTCCCGTTCACGTTGCCGTACCGCGCGGTCGTTTCACCTGATGAGACCCCCCCCGGCAGCGGCACAGCCACGGCGGTCGTCTCGAACGATCGTCCCGCAGACGCCGGCGCTGCGACAGTTCAGAGCGTCGATCCGGTCGATGCAGTGCTTCCAGGCACGGAGACCCGTGACGGCGGCACGACGGAGAAGCCCGGAAATCTCCCGCCAAAGTCCCCGACGCGTGGCAATCAGAAAACTGCCAGCATGCCCAAGGTCGGCACGTTGGTGCTCACTGTTGCAGGCGCTTCGTCGTTCGAGGTTCTCGTGGACAAGCGGAAGGTGAGTCCGGGGCGCAGTGGCGAGATTTCGCTCTCGCATGGGGGTCACACCGTCGCGGTCACTGCACCCGGCATGACCACGGAGACGTTTCGCGTCGAGATCGGGGCTGGGCCTGTCACCCGAAAGGTGGCGCTCAAGCGCGTCGTCAGTTCCGGATCGGGATCTGGCTCGAATGGCGATCACATGCTGTTCCGCTCCGGCGACGTGAAAGGTGGAAAGAAGTGAGGCGAACCGCCGTACTCGCGCTCCTCATCTTGATTGCAAGCGTGACGAGTGCGCGAGCGCAGCCGGCCGACAGCAAGCAGCAAGGCGATCTGGCCGCGATGGAAGCGGAGACGAAATTCAAGAGCGGTGACTACGCCGGTGCCGTCGAGAAATTCAAGCTCGCGTACCAGCTCGACGCGGACCCTGGCTACCTGTTCAATGTCGCGCAGGCGTATCGGCTTGCTAAGGACTGCGCGAGCTCGGCTGACTACTACCGGCAGTTTCTCGAGAAGGTACCGAGCCCGCCAAACCTCGATCAGGTGAAAGGCTGGCTTGCAGACCAGGAAGCGTGCGTCAGAGCGTTGGCCTCGTCAGCTGCAGCCGAGGCGGACGCGAAACTCACCAGCGGTCGATACGTGGACGCGGTAGAGCAGTTCAAGGTGGCCTACCAGCTCGACCCCAATCCCGACTACCTGTTCAAGATCGCCGAAGCCTATCGACTCGCGCACGACTGTTCGAACGCCGCTGAATCTTACCGCCGGTTCCTCACAAAGGCTCCAAACCCGCCCAACGTCGATCAGATCGAGCGGCGGATCGTGGAGCAAGATGAATGTGCAAAGCTACCCGGATCGTCGGCGTCATCCGGCTCGAAGCGGCCGACCGATCCGAAGGGGCCGAGAGATCCGGTAGATCGAGGTGCGGGCAAACGGCGACTCGCGATGATCGCGACGGGAGCGGGCGTCGTCGCTTTGGGTGTGGCTGGATTCTTCACGTGGGATGCGCGCTACCTCGCGAAGCAGCGAGACAACCTGCTCCGTAGCTGCGACACGGCCACCCCGTGCACCCCCGAGCAATGGACCGGATACAAGGATCGCTACAACGATCGCGGTGATCGCGCAGCAACGATCGCGATCACCGGCTACGCGATCGGAGGCGTAGCCATCGCAGGAGGCGTCGCGCTGTTCCTGATGGCACGGTCTGGACACGAGCAACCGGTCGCGATCACTCCGACGTCGGGCGGCGCGATGGTCTTGGGCGGTTTCGCTTTCTAGTCCAGTCGCGACCGCCGCGACAACGTGGTCGCCCACGGAGCGGACGACGAAGCGCTATGACCATCGGCGCAAAGCAGCTAGTACGGCAGTGCCTCGATCGTACGGCTGAGCCGGGTCAGGTTGATCTGATTACTCGCGTCCGTGGTCTGCACGACGAGGTCACGCTGGCCCGCTCGCGGCGCCAGCTGGACATCGACCGACCACTGACCGGCTTCCTCCTCGCACAGGTCCTGTCGGAACGTGACGCCTCGATCGTCGGTCCAGAACACCGTCGCCGCCGTGATGTCGCCGCGCGCGGTCACGACGCCATGGCCATCACGCTGCACGAGCTCTACGGGAATCACCGAGGAGCTGGGCGTCGACTCGGTCGGCCGGGTCACGGCGAGATTGCCGGCGAGGTCGACTGCTTCGGCCGAGTAGACGGCGCGGCCCGTCGTGCGCGGGATGGTGAACGTGTAGTCGCCGGCGAACCGCGTGCACTCGAGCGTTCCGTCGCCACACACCGAGGACACGGCACCGTGATCATCCGCGTAGTGCAGCGTCACCGAGCCAACTCCGGTCGCATCGGTGACACGGACGCGGACCGCTTGCGAGCCACGAGATCCAGCGGACGCCGTGATCGAGACCGCCGGTGGCGCGCTGTCGGCGCTCGCCGTGGGACCGAGCCGATCGAGCAGCACCCGAACAGAGTTCTGGGTCGCCCGACCGCACGCACACGGGCGCTCGCTGGTTTCGCCGCACGCGGACTCGACGTCCTGGAACGTGCGACGCCCCGAGAACGGCAAGTAGCTGGAGAGATCCGCTGCGAGGTGCTGATGATCGACCGAGAACACGTGCGCGATCTCGTGGGCGGCGACCTCGCACGCGCGCGCTGCATCGTCACCGAGGTTCCTGGTGAACACGAACACGACGGCGTCGTCGACCGTCTCGCACGAGCTGGTATCGATCGGCGCGATGCCCTTCGAGTCAGGCCCGAGGCCGAGCTCGCTGCCGGTGCCGCCGAACAGCGCCATCACGTATCCCGAGCGCGTGGGCCGGGTGTCGACGATCTCCACGTTGAACCGCGCGTACGCGTCGCGCACGCAGCTCACGACCTCGGTCCACGCCGCGTCCGACAGCGTGGCCGCGGGAATCGAGACCGCGCGGCGCGCGATCGAAGACACGTTGGCCGCCGCGTCGTCGGAGCCAGGCG
>JACCQV010000089.1 GCA_013813945.1 Deltaproteobacteria bacterium
CTCGGCGAGGCCGAACAGCGCCTGGCGGTTCGCGATCTTGAGCTTCTCGTAGCTCTCCTCGAGCTCCTTCGTGCGCTCCTTGACGACCACGTCGAGCAGCGTCTCGCGGCGCTGCAGCTTGGTCTGATCGAGCGACAGCTTGCGGACGAGCTCGCGCTGCTCCTCGACCAGGTTGAGCAGCTTGAGGCCTTCGCCGACCAGGGCGACCAGGCGGCTGCGCTCGCTCGCCTTCGCGACGAGACGGATGATGATGCCGGCGTGATGCGGGCGGTAGTCGAGCTCGACGGCCTCGTCCGGCGACGAGACGATCGCGATGCGCAGCGCCTCGGGCGCATTCAGGATGCTGTTCTCGAGGAGACCGACGCCGTCGAAGTTGCCCGACAGGTGGTACGAGACGATCACATGTGCGGGCTGGGCGCGCAGCTTGTTGATCGCTTCCACGGTCGAGCGCGACGTCTCGACCTGCAGTCCGAGCCCACCGAGGAGCTCTGCGAGCTCTCCCAGAGCTTCCACCTGGGGATGAGCCACCAATGCGCGGAACCGCCGGGTCACGTCTCGCACTATATCCGTCGAACGACCCGATTCCGATCAGTAGTTTCGGACCTCACACGCACATCTCCGTCGCGTTTCGGCGTAGTTCGGTTGGGCGGCTCACCAACAAAACCGTACGTGTTGCATGTGGGTTGCAGTGGCTTTCACGGCGAACGTCGGTAGAGTCCCCGCTGAGCGCATGCAACAGGACGTGACGGGGAACCTCGCCGGACTCAAGACGAGCGAGATCAAGGCGCTGGAGCGACTCTACCGGCGGCGCGTTGCGCCGACCGAGGTGGTGTCGTCCGAGCTCGCCACGCAGCTCGCGGTGCAGAGTGCCGAGATCCACCGGCAGGTCGGCGTTCTCATCGATCGTCGCGGTGCCATCGAGCATGTGTTCGTCGGCGACGCGTCCAAGATCCTGCTGCCCGATGTCGGCCGTCTACGCGGCGGCAAGGGTCGCTTCCGCGGCCTGCGTCTCGTCCACACCCACCTGCGGAACGAGCCGCTGACCCGCGACGATCTCACGGATCTCGCGCTCCTCCGCCTCGATGCCGTGGCCGCGATCGCGGTCGATGCAGCGGGACGCCCGGGCAAGCTGTATGTCGGTCACCTCGTGGCGGATGGTCCGGCGGATCGTCCGTGGCGCGAGCTCGCGGCGGAGCAGGCGACGAGCTCGACGCTCGACTTCGCGGAGCTGATCGCGACGCTCGAGACCGACTTCGGGCGCGTGCGCCGCGTCGCGGAGACCGATCGCGGCAAGGAGCGCGCGCTCCTCGTCCACGTCCAGATCGGGCGGGCGAAAGACTCCGAGGCGCGCGTGGCCGAGCTCCGCGAGCTGTGCCGCACCGCCGGCGTGAAGGCAGTCGACGTGTTCATCCAGCGTCGCCCCGAAGCCGATCCGAAGTTCCTGGTCGGCCGCGGCAAGCTCGACGAGATCCTGCTCCGCGCGATGCAGCTCGGCGCCGAGTGCGTGATCTTCGATCCGGATCTGAGTCCCGGCCAGGCGCGCGCGATCAGTGACGCGACCGAGCTCAAGGTCCTCGATCGCACGATGCTGATCCTCGACATCTTCGCGCAGCATGCGACGAGCCGTGACGGCAAGCTGCAGGTCGAGCTCGCACAGCTGCGCTACGCATTGCCGCGGCTCGCCGAGAAGAACACGATGATGTCCCGCCTCACCGCCGGTCCAGGTGGCAAGGCGGGCCTCGGCGGCCGCGGCCCTGGCGAGACGAAGCTCGAGATCAACCGGCGCCGCGCGCGCGAACGGATCCATCTCCTCGAGAAGAAGCTCGAGGATCTCGCCGGCGATCGCCGGCTCCGCCGCCAGCGCCGCACGCATCGTGAGGTTCCGATCATCGCGATCTGCGGCTACACCAATGCCGG
The DNA here is from genome assembly GCA_013813945.1 of Deltaproteobacteria bacterium. Classification (GTDB taxonomy): domain Bacteria; phylum Myxococcota_A; class Polyangia; order Haliangiales; family Haliangiaceae; genus JABFXX01. The sequence goes on from JACCQV010000089.1 coordinate 1,918, forward strand.
CAAGTCGACGATGTTGAACGCGCTGACCGAGGGCGATGCACTCGCCGCGGACAAGCTGTTCGCGACCCTCGATCCGATCAGCCGCCGCCTGCGGTTTCCGCACGAGCGCGAGGTCGTGATCACCGACACCGTTGGCTTCATCCGCGACCTACCCTCCGAGCTGACCCGCGCATTCTCCGCCACGCTCGAGGAGATGGACGACGCCGATCTGCTCGTGCACGTCGTCGATGCCTCGGATCCCGATCGCGATCAGCACATCCGTGCCGTCGAAGGCATCCTCTCCGACCTCGGCCTCGGCGAGAAGCCGCGCATCCTGGTCTGGAACAAGGCCGATCGCCTCGAGCCGACGGATGCCGAGTTCCTCGCGCGCCACGGTGGCGGCTTCGTGGTGTCCTCGCTCGACCGCGCGACGTTTGGCCCGCTGCTCCTCGCGATCGAACGCGCGCTCTGGCAACAGGGCAAGGACACGCAGGTCGCTCGCGTCGCGCACGCCTAGCGTCGCCGGACGAAGCCGACGGCGATCCCGAGCAGGACAATCGCACCACCGATCGCCGCATGGATCGGTGGCTCCTCGCCGAACGCTGCCCACGTGATGAGCGAGCTCCCGACCGGCTCGCCGAGCACCGCGAGTGCGACGAGGTGGGTCGGCGTGATGCGCACCGCCGCATTGAGCAGGCTGTGTCCGATCACCGATGCGACCACCGCCGCACACGCGCACGCGAGGACGGACTGCGCGGGAACGGTCGCGAGATCCGCACCGACCACGAGGGCGGTGGCGAACAGGACGATCGCCGCGATCGCGTTGACCGCGCCGAGGTAGGGCAGGAGAGGGAGCGCGGTTCGCAGCCGACGCCCGACCACGAGGTAGGCC
>JACCQV010000097.1 GCA_013813945.1 Deltaproteobacteria bacterium
GGCACACGTAGTTGAACGATCCGGTGACCTTGATCTGCTTGTTGCCGGGAACGACCTTGCCCGCGAGGTCGATCGTGCCGGCGATGTGCGTCTTGTCGAGTGCGGTGATCTCGACGGTGCCCTTCACATCAGAGAGCGTGGCCTGGCCGAAAGTCATCGTTACGCTCGCCCCGTCGCTCTTGTCCTTGATGAACGTGAACTTCTTCGGCCCGAACGGCATGCCGTCGAGCTTGCCGCCGCCGGGCAGCAGCGAGAACCGGAACTGGTCCCCCTTGCAGCTGACCATGTAGCCGTCGACGCCCATCATGTTCTTGCGCTCGTCGGCGGTGTACCAGTACGCGACGTTGGTCGCGTCCTTGCCGCCTGGGGAGGTCTGCTCCGCCGTGATGCCGCCCGTGACCGTGAGCTTGCACGAGCCGAGATCCGCTGGCGGCGGGTTCCGCTTCGGCTTCGGCGGGGGAGCCGCCTCGCGCTTGGCGGCGGCGACCTCTTCCGGCTTCTGCTGCTCGTAGTCCTGCTTTTTCTCGGGGCAGCCTGCGAGCACGAGAACCGACACGGCGATGAAGAAGTTGCGCATGGCCTGGATAGACTAGACCAGCAGCGAGTCGCGCGCGTGGTCCGACCCGCCCTATACTCGGCGTTGCCGTGCACCTGAACGAGTTGCTGGACGTCATCCTCCGGTGGGCGCACCTGATCGCGGGGATCATGTGGGTCGGCAACTCGATGCTGTTCAACTGGCTCGATCGCAACCTCGAGAAGTCGGCGGAGCTCTCGCGCCTCTCGCAGGGCAAGATCTTCATGGTCCACTCCGGCGCGTTCTACGACGTCGAGAAGAAGCTGCTCGAGCCGGGCGAGATGCCGGCGATGATGCACTGGTTCAAGTGGCAGAACTTCTCGACGTGGGCCACCGGCATCAGCCTGTTCATCGTCGTCTACTACATGAACGGCGCCGGCGTGCTCGTCGATCCGAGCGTGCACGATGTCGACAAGGGCGTTGCGATCACGCTCTCGATCAGCGCCCTCGTGACCGGCTGGATCATCTACGACGCGCTGTGGCGCACCATTGGTGAGAGCAACCCGCGGCTCGCGACGGTCATCTCGGTGGTGATGCTGTTCGGCTCGATCTTCGCGTTCTCTCAGTTCTTCAGCGGCCGCGCCGCATACATGCAGACCGGCGTGCTGATCGGCACGCTGATGACCGGCAACGTGTGGTTCTGCATCGTGCCATCGCAGCACGAGCTCATCAACGCGACCAAGGCGGGACGGCCGCAGGACCCGACGCTGTCGATCCGTGCGAAGCACCGCAGCATCCACAACAACTATCTGACGTTTCCGCTGCTGTTCATCATGGTGTCGTCCCACTTCGGGTCGGCGACGAGCAGCAAGTACAACTGGCTGATCTTGATCCTCGTCATGATCGGCGGCGCCGGTGTTCGCCACTTCATGAACATCCGCTACCGCGGTGGCGGCAAGGAGCTACCGGCGAGCGCTTGGTTGTTCCCGGCGGTCGGGATGGGTGCGTTCGCGATCGCCGGCCTGATGATCGTGACCCGGATCGATCGCGCCACGGTTCCAGAGATCGAGAAGCCGGTCAGCTTCAGCCGCGTGCAGGAGATCGTCGCGAACCGGTGCGTGACATGTCACAGCGCGCGCCCCTCCGACACGATGTTCCCGGCGCCGCCGGTGGGCGTGATGCTCGACAGCCCACAGCAGATCAAGATGATGGCCACGCGGATCCATGTCCGTGCGGTCGAGCAGCAGAACATGCCGTTCAACAATCGAACCGGCATGACCGCCGAGGAGCGCGGCGAGCTTCACCGCTGGTTCATCGACGGTGCCAAGATCGTCGACAGTCCGCCGGATCCGAGCAGATAGTCGCTGTGCGGTTGCCGCACGATCCGACCTGTCAGCGCTGACGAGATCCGGTCAGTAGTCGCGAGCACGGATCCCGGTCACCGTGGAGGGGATGCTGTCGCCCAACGCACGCTCGCCCGGTCGGGCTACCCGCGTGGACGATTCTGATCGAGCGTCGTCGCGCTCGGTGCCATCGATCCCTCCCTTGCGCGTACGGCCACGTGCGACGTCATCGCCGAAGACGACAGTTCCGACGGAGCAGTTCGGTCCGTACATCGTGTTCGAGTCGATGGGCGAGGGCGGCATGGCAAGTGTGCATCGCGCAGAGCGCGTCGGCCCCGATGGCGTTCGCAAGTCGGTCGCGCTCAAACGTCTATGGCCGCACCTCTCCGACGATCATGATTTCGTGGAGTCGTTCGTGCAGGAGGCGGCGCTCGCGAGCTCCCTGCGCCACGATCACATCGCCCAGGCGTACGAGTGCGGCCTGTTCGACGACACGTACTACATCGCGATGGAGCTCGTTCCAGGCCCCACGCTCAACGACCTGATGATCCAGTCGCGCACGGCAGCGGGGCCGGTTCCTCTGCCGATCATCGTCGAGCTGCTGATCCAGCTCTGTGACGCTCTCGAGCACGCGCACGGCGCAAACATCATCCATCGAGACGTGTCGCCGGCAAACATCATCGTCTCGACCGCCGGCGCCATCAAGCTGATCGATTTCGGGATCGCGAAGGCCGCGCACAGCCGCATCCAGACCCAGGTCGGGACCATCAAGGGCAAGCTGAGCTACGTGGCGCCCGAGTACACGCTGGGCCAGCTCGATCACCGAGCGGATCTGTTCGCGGTCGGCGTGATCGCGCACGAGCTGCTCACAGGCCGCCGGCTGTTCCACGCGGCGACCGACATCGAGACGGTCCACAGCGTCCGCCAGAAGCCGATCGTGCCGCCCTCGCGCTCGAACCCGGATGTCCCGCACGACCTCGACGACATCGTGATGACGGCCTTGCAGCGGGATCCCGAGAAGCGCTGGCAGAACGCGGCCGCGATGCGGGTCGCGCTCGTGAATGCAGCGCGCCAGATCGGCCCCACGACGGGCCGGCAGATTCATCACTGGATCGAGTGGGCGTTCACGCGCGAGCCCTGGCGTGAATCGATCGTCGAGCGCCTCGTCCAGAAGCTCGAGACAGGGGACGCTCCCGACTTACGGGAATTGCGTTCCACGCCCGTTCCACACAATTCCCATAAGTCGGGAGCGTCCCCTGTTCCGCCTGTTCCGAGTCCGCCGCGCAGGCAGGCGATGCCGACGCTGCGTCTCGAGG
>JACCQV010000738.1 GCA_013813945.1 Deltaproteobacteria bacterium
CGAGGCGACCGACGAGCGGGTGCCGGCGGCGCTCGAGGCGCTGGCGGACGGCGTGCGAGGCGCGCTCGAGCAGCAGGAACAGCTTGGGCCCTTTCGCGCGCGTCATTCGTTCGCATGTTAACCGAGTCCGCGGGAGAACCACGCGGCTGGAACCTGTCCGTGCAGGCACGTGATCGTGCGCGGCGCCCAGGGGCGCGACGACTTCGCACGCGTCGGTGCCTCGGCCGTGCCCTCGGCGACTCCCTCGTCGGGCGCCCAATCCGCGCGGATGCCCGGCGCCAGACCGTGCAGGCCACTCTGGTGAAACCCGATCACGTAGGTGTGCCCCGCCACGCGCGCGGCGAGAAAGTCGGCGAGGCGCTCGCCGAAATCGATGCCACGCGGCGTGCCGAGCGTCTCGCACGTACGGAACCATACGAGCGCATCCGGTGCGAGCCGCTCGCGGACCGCATCGAGTGGTGCACGCCAGCGACTTGCGGGCGACAGCGCATCCGCATCAAACCGCTCGGCGGCGATCCACGCCCCGCCCCACGTGCCGTGGCCCCAGTACTGGACCTCCGTGATCGGCGTCGGGCGCGCGGCGAGCCACGCGAACGCCTCGTCCCAGCTCGAGACTCCGTGCGTGGCATCGATTCGCCCGAGGCCGCGGTACAGCATCGAGCCCGAGGCCCAGAACGGCGTGAGGTGCCCGCGCGTCCGCACACACGTGCGGTCGTAGACGATGACGCGCATCTCAGTCCTCCGCACGCTCGTCGAGCGAGCGCCGCATCGAGCGGGCATCCGCGAACCCGAGCTGACGTGCGATCTCGGGCTCGGCGACACCGCCCTGGCGAAGCTCTTCGCGGCGACGAGTCCGGACGTGCGCGAGCACATCGCGGTACGCGGTCCCCGCGTCGGCGAGGTGACGTTGCAGGCTGCGCACGGTCGTGGCCATGGCGGTCGCCACATCAGCCGCACCGACGTCTCCTGCCGGGAGGCGAACTTCGATCACGCGCGCGACCTGCGTGACGATGTCGACGGGCCCGACCCGGCCGAGCTGCGCGCGCGCCTGCCCGAGCAAGAACTCGTGGAGTGCGGCGTCGGCCGTGGGCATCGGACGGGCGAGCACGTCGCGCGCGACCGCGAAGCCGCAATCCGTCGCCTGGAACCGCACGTGCGTACCGAAGCGTTGTGCGACGGCGTCGGCCGCCCGCTTTCGACCGTGCGAGAACCACACACGCGCGAGCGGTACGGGCGCGCCGAGCACGGTACTGAACTGCTTGATGAGGTACGCGATCGTGTACTCGTTGAGATTGCAACCCAACGTGTCGCGCTGGGCGGCAACGGAGAAGTGGAGCTCGCCGGCGTCCGCTTCCACCGAGAAGTGGAACCGGAGCACGGGATTGACCAGCGTTGCAAAGTCGGTGATCACGCGCAGGGCGTCGTCGACGGTGGCCGCGCTGCGCACGAGGAACTCGGCCACGCCGTATGCGCCAGCCGGAATCCGCTCCGCGAGATCGAGCCCGAACGTCTCGGATCCGAACGCCGTGCCGGCGAGGTCTACGAAGCTCTGGATTCGCGCGAGCGGCGCCGTGATCTCACCGCGCAGCGCATCCGCAGGGAGGCCGGCTTCGGTGAGCAGCGCTTGCGGATCGATCGATCTCCGTGCGAGCTCCGCCGCGATCACCGGGATCATGCGGAACGTGAACAGGACACCGGAGTGAGTGCGTTGGGCTGTCATGTCATCACCGCGTGATCGGGGTGTTGTCCCCGGCAGGGAGGAAGCTTGCCCAGAAGAATGGGTGTGCGTACTCGGCTCGGCCCTGGATCTCGAGCTGAACGTCGCGGAGAGCCGAGCTCCGCGGCTTGCCCGCCTTGAGCCGCTTGTAATAGCCGGACATCAGCTCCTTGGTCGCGACATCATCGACCTGCCACAGCGTCATGACGAGGCTCTCGGCTCCGGCGATCACGAGCGCGCGCCGCAGCCCGTAGACGCCGTCGCCGTTCGTGATCTTTCCTGCTCCGGTCTCGCACGCCGACAGCACGACGAGCTTGGTCCCCCACAGGTCGAGCCCACTCGCCTCCATCGCCGTCAGGATACCGTCGTCGGTCCCCGAGGAGAGCTTGTTCGCGCCGGCGAACGCCAGGCCCGAGCGCAGCAGCGGATTCTCGTACGTCGCCGCCGGCGGAGCCGACTCGCCCTTCGGTGGTGGCTCGTCGGGGAGAAAGAAGCCGTGCGTCGCGAGGTGGAGGATCTTGGGGCCGTGCACGCGCTTGACCTCGCCTTCGGTCGCCTTTGCGCCGCGAAAGATCGTCATCCCGCGCATCGTCTTCTCGACCTCGGTGGCTTCCTCGCCAGTGCCAGGAAGCGCGGGCCACGCGAGGGAGGCCAGGTCGGCGCTGCGCCGGCCGCGCGTCTTCGGTGCATCGCCCTTGGGAACAGGTGCGCCATCGAACGTCGGGTCCGCGAAGATGACACCCCCGCCCTGCGCCGCGGTCTTGACGTTCAGGCGCAACAGGTCGCGTCCGGAGGTCAGGTACGTGAACGTGAACCGCTTGATCAAGAACTCGTTCTTGTCATCGACGAGCGCCGAGAACGGCACCACGTTGAGCGTGCCGTCCGGTGCGATCAGAATAGTTGTCGCGCCGCCGAGCTTCGGGATGATCTTCGCCATCGTCAGGTCATGGAGCGCGCGGCCGTTCGCCGCCGCTTTCGTGTCGGCCGGATCGGAGAGCGACGTGCGGAACTTCTCCACGGCGGCATCGATCGCCGCGGCAGAACCGAGATCGACGAACACGGGATCCCCCGTGTGGCCGACGATGTACGCCGCGTACCGGCGCGGCAGGGGAATGTACTTGGGCTGATAGACCACCTTCGGATCGCTTGGCTGGAAGTTCACGATCTCGATCAGCCGCGCATCCTTGGGGATCAGCTTCTGCACCGCCGACAGCTCGATCGCCTGACTCACCACGCGGTACGCGGCGCTCTTCTTGCCGACCTGGATCTCGAGCTTGTGGATCTCGTCCTCGAGCTTCGAGATCTCCTTCGCGTAGTCGGCCTCGCCGGTCGCCGTCGGACCGGCCACGGTCAGCTTCGCGAGCTGCGTGCGAGCGCTCGCGAGATCGTCGAGCAGCTTCCTGTCGTCCGCTGACAGCTTGGACCGGATCGTTGCGAGGCTCGCCGCGGCCGCATCGAGGACGCGCCCCTTGCGGCGCAGCAGCGTCGTCAGCCCGAGTCGTGCTGCCGACGGGCTCTTCGGCGCGAAGCCGAGCCCGAAGTCGACCGCGAGGTCGAGCTGGTAGCCATTGCGCGAGAAGTAGACCGCGTGATCGGCTTCGGTCCCTGCCTTGAGCACGAGGCTCAGCTCGCGCTCGGAGATCTCGAGGCTGTCACGCAGCATCTGCTCCGCCTGTTTGATCTTGCCGCTCGTCATGTACACGCGCGCCATGCTCATCAACGACATGCCGTAGAACGGGTGCTTCTTGCCGTACGTCTTCTCCAGCGACGCGATGTGTGCGGTGAGCAAGACTTCGGCGCGCTTGAAGTCGCCGAGCTGGCGGAGGACCTCCGCGATCTGCATGTTGTAGACGGTCGAGCTCTTCGGCGCGATCTTGGTCAGCTCCGCCTGAGCCTTCTCGAGCAGCGCGAGCGCCTCCTTGGGCTTGCCCTGCGCACGCTTGAGATCGGCGAGCGTCGAGCCCCAGCCTCCGAAGCCGCCGCGCTTGGCCTCGAGGGCAACCGCCTTCGACAATGCCTTGTCGGCGTTCGCGAGATCGTCGAGCTGCCGGTAGTTCATGCCGAGCTGACCGAGCATCGAGAGGATCTGCGGATCGTCGGGGTTGGTCTTCTCGAGGGCCGCGATCTCTTTCTCGAACATCTCGATAACCTTCTTCGAGAGCGGCTTCGCGAGGTCCTCGCGCCCGCCGTAGTGATAGACGGCAGCGACTCCCCACAACATGCTCGCGCCCATCATCACGGTCATCGTCTTCGATGTCTGAACGATCGAGATGATCCGATCGTAGATCGCGATCGCCTTCGGCTTCTGATTGGTCTGCCAGTAGACGCTCGCGACGATCTGCAACCCGCTCAGGAGCATCGGATCGTCCTTGGTCTTCGCATTCGCCTCGTGAATCGCAAGCGACTGCTCGTACACGCGCTGCGCCGACGAGTACTCGTTTCGTGCATTGAGCAGCGTGCCGAGCTGCATCAACTGGCTCGCGTACGCCGCGCTCTTCTCGCCGTCGAGCTTCTTGCTGATCGCCGCCATCCGCACATAGATCGGCTCGAGCTCGTCGAGCCGGTTTTGCGACCAGTACGAGCCGACCATCGGCATCAGCGCGTACAGCGCCTCGCGCGAGTCCGGTCCATTCAGCTTCTCGGCAGTTTGCAGCAGCTCCGCGTACAGCTTGATCGAGCCGGCATGGTCACCGGCCGTCTGCATGGCCGAAGCGAGGGTCTGCTTGCGCCGCTGCGTGTGAATCGACTCCTCGCCGGTGAGCTTGCGCTGAGCCTCGTAGAGCTTGCGCGCGACCTTGACCGCCGCGAACGTCGCTTGCTTCATCTGGAGATCGGACAGCTCCTTCTCGAGCTTCTCGATCTCGTGCTCTGCGATCGTCTTGTTCGCATGGACGGGGGCAGCGGTCCCGGCAACCATGGCGACCACGAGCGCGATGACCCACCCTGCGTTACGCATCGCGGCCGATTCTGACACGGACGCGCTACCATGCGCGGATGACGCTCCTCCGTTCGGTCGCCCTCGCCACCCTCATCCTCTCTGCGTGTGGGGGTGGATCGAAGTCCTCGACCATGCCTGTCGAACCGATGCCGGCCACGACCGCAC
>JACCQV010000133.1 GCA_013813945.1 Deltaproteobacteria bacterium
CGAATGCGTCGGGGATCTCGATGTTCATCAGCCCGGTCTCCCAGGCGCGCTTGAGGATCTCCTTCGGGAACTCACCGGTCTCGTCGAAGTGCGACGCGCGCGGGATGATCTCCTTGCGCGTGAACTCGCGGGCGGTGGCGGTGAGTGCGTCCTGCTCTTCGCTGAGGCTGAGATCCATGGCGGGAGACTCTAGCACTGGTACCCTGTTCCTGAATGGAGCGGTTCGGGGACTGGCAGCTCGACGCATTGATCGCCGTCGGCGGCCTCGGCGAGGTCTGGCAAGCGACGAACGGCGATCGCACACGCGCGCTCAAGCGCCTGCATACGCACCTGTCGCGCAACGAGGAAGGACGAGCGCAGTTCGCCGTCGAGCAGCAGCTCGCGACAACCCTGCCCCGCCATCCCAACGTCGTGCATGCAGACGAGATTGGTGAGGTCGAGGGCCGGCCGTACATCGCGCTTGCGCTCGCGCCCGGCCAGGATCTCCGCCGCCTGCTCACCCCGGAGGCCGTGCTCCCGCGGGCACGTGTGATCGCGATCCTGACGCAAGCTTGCGACGCGGTCGCGCACCTTCACGCGCATGGCTGGGTGCACGGCGACGTCAACCCGGGAAACCTCGTGGTCGCGGACAGCGATCAAACCACGTTGATCGATCTTGGCGTTTCCCGCGCGGTCGGCGAGGCCGGCATGGTGCGCGGCACTCACGCGTACATGGCGCCCGAGCAGGTCCGCGGCGAACCGTGGACGCGTGCGACCGACGTGTTTGCCCTCGGCGTCGTGCTGTGGGAGCTCGTGGCCGGTGCCCGGCTGTTCCACCGCGGCCCGTCGTGGCTGTCGATGGCCGCCGTCGTCGAGGCGACTGCGCCTGCCCTGTCGGATCCAGCGCTCGACGTGATCGTGCAGGCAGCGCTTGCCAAGGATCCGGCGGACCGGATCCCGACCGCGACCGAGCTCCTCGATCGGTTACGCGGCTGACCGGACTGCGACCGTCTACTGGAACGAGATCGTGTAGACGCCCGACGCGGAGCCGGTCGGCTGCTTCGGGAACCGCCAGCTCTTGAGGGCTCCGAGGATGCAGCCCGCGACGGTGGGCTTTCCGAGCGTCGTGTGGAGCGCGGTCTGGACGACGCGCCCGTCGCCGTCCACCTGGAATTTGACCGTCAGCTCGCCCTTCAAGGTCTCGGTGCCCTCGCACGCGAGCAGCGCCTTGCGATTCTTCGACGCGAGACCCTCCACGACACCCGGCGCAAGCGTCGCCATCGCGCTGGCTGGCGCAGCTGCGGGCGGTGCCGGACTGGTCGCGGGGTTTGAATCCACGGCGATCGTCGGGGGATCGGCGGTCGTTGCGACGGGGCTGGCGCTCGCGACCGCCGGCGACTTCGTGGGCGTCGTCGTCGCGTGCTTGACCGCGGTGCTCGCGGGGCGCGGGGTCGTCGGCTTCGGCTTCGTCGCAGTGGACGCGACGGTCGCTGGCACGGGCTTGACGGGCGTCATCCTCGCGGTGGCTGGCTTGGTATCGGCCGGTACCGCGGCGGGCGCCGGCGTCGCGATCGCCGGCTTCGGGTCGACCATCGCCGAGCCCATGCCTGCGGCAACGGTCACGGCTGCCGTCGCCTGCTCGGTGCTCGAACTGCCGACCTTCCATGCGAGAAGGCCCACGATCGCGAGCAGAGGGACGGCGAGCATCGCGACCTTGGTCGGGCGGAACCCGTGGGCTGGCGGTACGGGCACCGCCGCTTCCCAGCCGAGCTTGCTGCCCGTGGTCGGGGTCATCGTCTGTGAAACGCTCGGCGCTCGCGGCACGGCAGTCGCGAGCCAGGGCTCGGGCTTCTCCCCGCACAGCTTCTGGACGTAGGTCCCGATCGTGCTCGCCGATGCAGCCAGGCCCGTGCTGCTCGTGAACGCATCGAGTGCACTGCGCAGCTCGTCCGCGGTCTGATAGCGACTCTCCGGATCGGTCGCGAGCGCCTTCATGATGATCGTCGACAGCTCGTTCGGCAGATCCGGACGGCGCAGACGCGGCAACGGGATCTTGCCGGTACAGATCGCGTCCATCACGAGGTAGTCGCTCTCGCTCTTGAACAGGCGAGTGCTCGTGACGAGCTCGTAGAGCACGACACCGAGCGCGTAGACGTCGCTGCGCCGATCGACCGTGCCGAGCTTGCACTGCTCCGGCGATAGGTACGAAACCTTGCCCTTGACGCCGCCGGAGCGCGTCTCGGCCTGCCGCATCGCCGCCTTCGCGATGCCGAAGTCGACGACCTTCACCGAACCGTCGTAGCCGACGAGAATGTTCGAGGGGGAGACGTCGCGATGAACGATCCCCCGCTCGTGTGCGTAGTGCAGCCCGGCCGCGACTGCCGACGCGATCGAGGCCGCCATGCCGAGCTGCATGTGCGCTCGCGTCTTGGAGATGACCGCGAGCATCGCGCGCAGGTCCTCGCCGTGGAGGTACTCCATCGCGAAGTAGTACTCGCCCTCCGCCTCACCGATGTCGTGGACCTGGACGATGTTCTGGTGGTGGAGGTTCGCGGCGAGGCGGGCCTCGTCGAGGAACATGTCGATGAAGCGCTGATCCTTCGCGTGCTCGGCGCGGATCCGCTTGAGCACGACGTGGCGCTCGAATTTCTCGATGCCGTCCGTACGCGCCAGCAGTACGTCCGCCATTCCCCCGGAGGCCAGGTGCTCGAGCACCACATACCGCCCCAACCGCTCACCCATCCAGAAATCCTACCACTACGACGACGACTGCTGAGCCGCCTTCTTGGCAGCTCGCGCAGCCCGCGCCACTTCACGCTCTTCCTCGCGCCGGCGCTCGAGGTCGAACTGGTTTCGCGCCGCACGCGTCCCGAGAATGAAGCCCAGGAACATCCCGACCATCAGAATCCCGGGGATGAACAGGATGTGGCTCGAGGTCATTTGGAGGCAGTCTCGAGATCTCGCCGCAGCTGCGCAATCTCGGTCTTGAGCGTCTGCTGGCGCCGCCACAGGAACAGCACGAAGCCGGCTGCGAGCAGCCACAACGCTGCGTACGCGAGGATCACGTGCTTCTGGTCCTTCGCGATCGCGTCGCCTGCGGTCTTGTGCTGGCGAAAGGTCTCCTCGTTGATCGTCATGATGATCGACTCGGAGAACGACGGGTCCGCGTTCATGGCATCGGCGCAGATCTTCCGGAGCTCTGATGCCGGTCGTTCCGCGGCCGGGGGAGCTTGAGCAACCGCGAGGGCGGGTACGAGACAGAGCACGACGATGATCCAGGTGCGCATCGATTTCCTCACGAGAGTACCCCCGCGTCGAGACCCTTCTCCCGCAGCTCGCGCACCTCGCGCTCGGCGGCAACACTCTGCACGCGCATCATCACCAGGGTCAGAAACCACAGGAAGAACGTCAGCACGCCGAGCCACATCACGAGCTTGATATCCGGGTGCGAGGCGAGCGCGGCACCGCCGGCACCGGCCTGCGGGTGGTGATCGCTGGCGTTGACCATCGTGTAGATGAACGGGATGCCGAGCGTCCCGAACACGGCGAGGCCGGCGGCGAGCCGATCTGCGCTGGCGCCAGCGAACCGGCGGACGAGAACAATCCCGACCAGCGTGAGCCAGAGCAGGAGCGACATCGTCAGTCGCTTCTCCCAGGTCCACCAGATGTCCCAGGCAGCCTTGGCCCAGATCGATCCGGTGATCAGGACGGCGGCGCCGAACAGGGCCGCGACCTCGGCCGAGGCGAGCGCGAGGTCGTCCCACTTCGCGGTGCGCTTCTTCAGGAAGATCAGCGAGCTCACGCCGCACACCGCCGTGGCGATGAACAACATGAACGCGTGCGGAACGTGCCAGTAGAAGATCTTCTGGTTGAACAGGAGCGCCCGGTCGAACGGGGCGAACGAGTACATCAGCCACAGCGTGACCACGAAGCCGATCGCCGACAGGGTGGCGAGAACCGGAATCGCTTTGTTACTCATTCGATCACCAGGGACTCGAAGATCCACAGAGACAGTACCAGAGCAGCGGCGTCGTACACTCCGAGGAAGCCGATCCAGTACCAGACCTTGTCGGGATTCGCTGGGATGGCAAGCATCGCTTCGGTCGCATGGGTCCCGGCGACGAACAGGGGGATCAGGATCGGGTAGAGGATGACCGGCAGGAGGACGTCCCGCGAGCGGACCTTGAGCAGGGTCGCGGCGAACACCGAGCCGACGTTCGCGATGCCGATCGCGCCGAGGATGAGCACGATGACGAGCGGCAGCGGATCCGCGAACAGCGGAGCGTCGAGGAACAGGGCGAGCAGCGGGGTACACACCGCCGCCACCGCGATGATCAGGACAGCGATCGAGATCGCCTTGCCGAGAAACACAGAGAGCCGGGGGATCGGGGCCAGCAGGAGCGCGCGCATCGTGTCGTTCTCGCGCTCGCGATCGAACGCACGGCCGAGGCCGATGGTGCCGGCGAACGCGATCGCGACCCACAGCATGCCGGGGACCGCCGCGCGGACGAGATCAGGTCGAACCGGGAACGCCATCGAGTACACGACGACGATCAGCCCGCCGAAGAACGCCATCGTGTAAACGATCTCGCGGCTACGCAGCTCGATGCGCAGGTCTTTCCACGCAACGCGTGCGGCTTGGCGGAGAACGGACATCAGTTCGCGTGCTGATGATAGAGTTCTTTGAGCGCCTCGTACGTGTACGAGCCGCGGTCCTCGAACACCAGCTGCCCGCGGCGGAGGATCGCGAGGTGGTTGGTCTTGCCAGCGATCGCCTCGAGGTCATGGGTCACGATCACGACGATCGCACCGCCATCACGGAGGACACCGAGCTGCTCGCCGAGTGCGAGGGCACCGTCGCGATCCAGACCGGTGAACGGCTCGTCGAGGAGCAGCAGCGACGGCCGCGTCAACAGGGCGCGCGCGAGGGCGAGACGCTGCAGCATGCCGCGCGAGTACGTCCGAGCTTCGCGGTCGCGGGCCTTGGGATCGAGGCCGACGCGATCGAGCACGGCGGTCAGCGCTGCCCGTCCACCTTCGATCCCGTAC
>JACCQV010000149.1 GCA_013813945.1 Deltaproteobacteria bacterium
CGAAGCCGAAGCCGAAGCCGAAGCCGTACGGGTCCGTACGCCGTACGCCGCAGGGGACACTACGGACGGCGACGCTGGCGGCGCCGGCGACGCAGACCGAAGCCCAAAGCCAGCGCTGCGAGCGCGATGCTCGGGTCGGCACCCGCCGCACAACCGCCCGTCGCGGGCGTACCGCGTGACGTGGTCGGGCACATTGCGATCGGACTCACGCGCGGGGCACGCGGGACCGCCGGCGCAAGGAGGCGAACCGTGCCGTCGAAGGTCGCAACCACGAGCGCGTCACCTGCAGGTGCGGGTGCACTGACGATCGGTGCGCCGAGCTGCGTCTGCCAGAGCACGTGACCGTCCTCGACCGAGAGCGCGAGCAGCCGGCCATCGGGTGCACCGATCCACACGATGTCACCGGTGACGACCGGCGATGCGGCGAACCCTGGTTGCGCGGAGCGGTAGTGCGCGAAGTTCAGCGGGCCGCCCGCCGTGCCGAAGCGCCAGAGCTCGCGTCCGGTCGCGGCGTCGAGTGCGACCAGGTCGCTCCACTGTGTCGGTACGAACAACCGACCGCCGGCGATCGCGGGCGTCGCGGTGACCGAGTAGTCCCACTCGAAGGCGCCGGGTGTCACCGACACGGTCCACTGGATCGTGCCGGTCGCGAGCTCCGCTGCCGAGACGGCACCGGCTGCATTGACCACGTAGACCACTCCTCCGTCGATCAGCGGTGTCGCGTTGATCGCTTCCGTGCGACCGTCACGTACCGACCACTGTGGCGCTCCCGTGTACGAGCTCCAGTTCGCGAGACCGAGGGTTCGATTGAACGCTGCGACCGCGTGCCCATCGTCGACCGCGACGGCGGCGAGCGAGCCGAGCCAGGTGAACTGCGGATCGTCGGGATCGCGCGACCACACCGGGTTGCCGGTCGCCAGATCGAGCGCGGTGAAGTTACTCTGCAGCGCGACGTAGACGAGGCCATCGGCAATCGTCGGCGGTGCCCACAGCGATGCTTCGAACGTCGGCGCACCCTCGCTCGCGACGCGTCGCCAGCGTTGCGACCCATCCGCGAGTGCGACGGCGTGGATCTCGCCGGTCTTCGTGGCCACGACGACGGTGCCGTTGTCGATCGCTGCCGCACCCACGGCGGGGGCCGGCGTGCGATATCGCCAGCGCTCCGCACCAGTGAGGAGATCGAGTGCGACGAGCCCGCCGCGATCGCCGGCACCGTTGTCGGTGGTCGCGACGACGACGAGACCGCCGGCGATCACCGGTGAGCCGAGCGAGAGCGTGCCGCCGATCGTGCTGGTCCAGCGTGGGCCCAGCGGTGGGACGACCGGCGCAGCCCGCGCGCCGACGTGTGCTGCACCGCCTCCGAGCTGCGGCCACTCGCCGAGAGCCAGTGCGGACGCCTCCGCATCACAGACCTCGATCGGCACGCTGCGGATGAGGCGCGTGCGACCGGTGGTGGCCTCGAACGTCAGCGTGTGCTCGCCGATCGCGAGTGGCGGTGCGACCCCGCGAAAGCTCCAGCCGCCAGCCGAGACCAGCGGCAGCGCCGCGCCGCAGTCGATGCGGACGAGGACGTCCGGCGTGGTGGCGTCGAATGCGGCCGCCGCGATGATCGGGAAGCCGGCAGGGGAGGCGCACGTCCCCGGGCGCGGCGAGATCGCTTCGAAGTGAGAGCGGAGCAGACGCTCGCGATGTTCGACCACGATCTCGTCGCCTGTGATCGTGACGACGCGATATCCCGACGGCGACTGATCGATGCCGCCCATGATGAACGTCTGCGTACCCCACTCGGTGATCGATCCACGGTCGAGCCGGCGGTTGGAGTGCCAGTGCCCGGTGAACAGATAGTCGACGCCGAGCACCTCGAGCGCGGCGGCGACAGAATCGCTCGGTGACGCATGGCCCAGGCCGATCACGGTCATCTCGGGAGGCACGCGCGCAAGATCCGCGGCGAAGAACGCGAGCTGATCGGCCTCCGACAGGTTCGTGTCCCAGACGGTGAAGTGGACGTTGCCGATATCGAAGCTGTAGGTGTCGATGCCGAAGAAGCCGCGGTAGTTCGCGCCGCCGTCGTACCAGTCGTGGTTCCCCGCGACCGGCACCCACGGGACGGCGATCGTCGCGATGGCGGCCGCGACGCGCTGGAACTCCTCGATGCGATTGGCCTGCGTGATGTCGCCGACGATCGTGAAGAACCGCGGCGGCTCCGGGAGAGCGGTCGCCTGCTCGAGGGCATCGACGAGGTTTCCGCCGTCCCACTTGTCGGTCGGTTCGTTCGTGGTGTGACTGTCCGACGCGACGACGAACGTCACCGGGCTCGCTGCTTCTTCGGGCGTGAGCGGTACGAGCGCGAGATCGATGTTCGTCGACGTCAGCTCCGCGCGACGCCACACCGCACCGGGGCGAAAGCCGTCGGGTACGCGGACCCAGACGAGCCCTGCCGCGGGGGCGTCGATCAGGTAGCGGCCTTCAGCGTCGGTCGTGGTGAACAGCGAGCGTTCGTACGCGACGACCGCACCGGCCACGCCGCGCTCGCCGACCTGGCGAACGCCGTCACCGTTGGTGTCGCTGTAGACGCTGCCCTCGAGCGCTACGTGCGGTGGCGGGACCGGGACCGGCCACACGCTAGAACATGTCTTCGATCAGAGCGCAGACGTTGGGATCGCCCGGGCAGCAAACATTGAGTCCGTTCACCCCACCGTACTGCTCGGTGTGGAAGCACACCTTCGAGCCCTGCGACGGATAGTAGTAGGCCCAGAAGAAGCACATCTCGTCGTTCGCCGACTCGCCCCAGCCCACGCGCCCTGTGCCGGTGTTCGTGTACGCGCACTCGAACTCGAAGCCACCATCGACGGGCACGCTGAACTCGGGGACGTGGGTCTTGGTCTCTGGCTCGCTCCACGAGAACGGCTGCGGTGCATAGACCGAGCGCATCGGGCCCATCTTGTCGGGTGCGACGCGGACCTGCATGTCCGTGCCGAAGCGGTGTGTATGGCCGGTGATCGCGAAGATCTTCGCGGCACTGAGATTCACGTAGTCGGGCATCGTGAAGAACTGCTTCAACCGCATCGAAGCACCGGGGGCGATGTCGATGTCGGGCGAGCCGATGAACAGGATGTTCGCCTCGTGCTTGATCAGCGTCTCGTCGGCCCGATAGAACTCGACCCTCGCGGTCGCATCCATCGGCGTCTCGCCGGCGTTGACGTAGTGCATCTCGATCTTGATCATCTGCCGCGGCGCGAGCGTGTACGCGACGCCGTCGGGCAACGTCAGCGCATCCTGTGACTTCTGCGTGATCATGATCGGCGCGATCATTCCGGTCGAGTTGAGCGCACCGGTG
>JACCQV010000152.1 GCA_013813945.1 Deltaproteobacteria bacterium
CTCGCGCTCCCTCTCGGCCGCCTCGCGAGCGAGCCGTGCCGTCTCACGTTCCTTCTCGGCGACGATCTGCGCCATTCGTGCCGCATCGCGAAGCCGCTCTGCCTCGGTCTGCGCGGAGTTCGCGCGATCGCGATCTGCGAGCGCGATCGCCTTGAGGCCCTCGGCTTCCTCCTTCTGCTTCATCGCCTCCTGGAAGCGCTTCATCGCATCGTCGGCCTGCCCCTTCGCGGAGCGTGCCGCGCTGTCGGCCTGCCCTCGCAGCGCCTCGGCGGTCTTACGCTTCTGCTCCGCCTCGCGGCGTAGCTGGTCGGCGTTCTTGCCTTCGCGCTGCGCCTGATCGGCGAGCGCCTTCGCTTCTTCCGCCTCGCGGGTGGCGACATCCGCCACACCCTTCTTCTCGCTCGCGTCCGCCTGCGCGGCGGCAGCCATCGCGCGCAGCTCGGCCTCTTCCTTCGCCTGCTTCGACAGGTAGCCGTAGACCAGCGTGCCGGCCACGGCGAACGCAACGAGCGCCGAGATCCCGACGGTCGCGGCCTTGTTGCGGCGTGCCCACCGCGACAGCCGGCCGATCCGCGAGTAGCGATGCGAGAACACGAGGTCCCCGGTCAGGTACTGCTTGAGCGCGCGCACGAGCTCGTCCGCGGTGAACCGACTCGCGGCGTCGTGCGCCATCGAGCGCGCGATGATTCCCGACAGCTCGGTGTCCTTCGGCATCGCTGGCGGTACCGGCTCGCCCGCCTTGAGCCAGTCGAGGAAGGCGTGCAGTTGCTTGCTGCGTGGGCCCGCACCGTCGACGCTCTTCCACTCGAACGGCGTGGCACCCGAGACGACCTCGTACAGCGTGATCCCGAAGCTGTAGACATCGAAGCTCGGATCCGCCGCGCGCCCCTGACTCTGCTCGAGCGGTAAGTACGGCGGTGTGCCGGCACTGATCGTCACCATCCGACCGCTCATCGATGGCGGCTGATCGTTGAGCGACGCCGCATCGGAGTCGCCCGGCGCATCGAGGTCGCGCGCGATTCCGTAGTCGATCAACGTTGCCTCGCCACGCTTGCCGAGGATGATGTTGTTCGGTGTGCAGTCGCGGTGCACGACGCGGCGCTCGTGCGCGTACGCGAGCGCCTCCGCGATCGCCACGAGGTTCGACAGCAGCTCGAGGCGCTCGCGGGTACACGGCTTGCCCTCGCGCTGTTCTTGTTCGAGCAGCTCGTCGAGTCGGTCGCGCAGCGAGATACCGTCGACCCGCTCGAGCACGCAGAATGGCCAGCCGACCGTCGACTTGCCCATCTCGTAGATCGTCACGATCGACGGGTGCTGGAGCTTCGCGAGGATCCGCGCCTCGGCGGTGACCCGGCGCTGGAACATGTCCGCCATGCCGCCGGGCAGGTCATCGCCCTGGCGCGGCGACTTCAGGATCACGGTCCGACCGAGCCGGCGATCCTCGGCCGCGAAGATCTCCGCCATGCCGCCGCGCGCGATCGGATCGACCGGCCACTTGAACGCACTCTCGTTGACCAGCCCTTTCGGGAGGTCGAGCTCGATCGGGAGGTGGCCGCCCTCCGTCGACGAGATCACCGAGCGGCACATCGAACAGCTCAGCAGGTGGCTGTGGACGTGCGGTAGGGATGCGTCCTTTAGCTCGGCGAGGGTCGGATGCTTCTCTCCCTCCATTCCGGGCCTGGTCGCATCGGTCCCGACGGTCGGGGCAGGCCCGCCCGCCTCCAGCTTCGACCCGGTGGCCTTCGGCTCCATCGGACGGTTATATCTCCGACGGGGACCGCGCGCCCGTTAGTGGTCGTGATCGCAGTCGGGACCGTGGACGTGCTCCTCGGGACCGGCATTGGGTGAGCCACCCTCGGGCAGCGGCGTCCCGGCCTGCGTGAGCTTCTCGACCTCGGTGATCTGCGCACCCGCCACGAGGAACTTGAGGACCTTGTCCTGGCGCAGCGAGTACACGACGTTGTCGAGCCGGCCGTCGCGCTGCCACTCGGCGCGCAGCTTCGCAGCCGGCGTGTTGCGCGCCTTCGCGGTGGTCTCGATGTGAGCCGTGATCTCGGCGTCGGCGACCGTGATGTTCTCCTTGTCGGCGATCGCCTCGAGGAGCAGCTGGCCACGGACCTCGTCGGCGCCAGCCGGGCGCATCTTCTCGCGCAGATCGTCGGACAGGCTGGCGTTGCCCTTCTCCGGCTTCATGCCGAGCATCTGGCGCAGCCGCTGGTACTGCATCTCGACGGCGCGCTCGACGAGCGAGGACGCGACCGGGATCTGGTTCTTCTTGATCAGCTCGCGCAGCACACCTTCGCGCGCCTCGCGGTCGATCACGTCGCGTTCCTTGTCCTCGAGCTCCTTGCGCAGCGCGGCCTTGAGCCCGTCGAGGGTCTCGGCCTTGCCGGTGTCCTTCGCGAACTCGTCGTCGAGCACGGGGACGTCCTTGCTGCGCGCCTCGAGGACGGTGACGCTCAGCTTGGCCTTGCGGCCACGGATTGACTCGTCCTTGTGATCGTCAGGGACGGTGATCTCGATCTCCTTGTCCTTGGTATCGATCGGGATCCCGAGGAGTGCATCGCGCATTCCCGGCAGCGGCTCGCGCTCGGGGTCATCGAGATCGACCGCGAACTGCGGCTGGTTGATCTGGTGCTCGCCGATCGTGCCGGTCACGCTGAGCCCGACGATGTCGCCGGGGGCGGTGACATCGCGGCCCTCGATCGGACGCAGCTCGGTGTGCTCGCGGCGGAGCTGCGAGAGCGACTCGTCGACGGCCTCATCCTTGACGTCGAGCTTGCGACGCTCGATGGACAGACCCTTGTAGTCCTGCGGAACGACCTCTCCGCGGATCTCGATGATCGCGGAGAACTTGAAGGGCTGCCCCTTCTTGATCGGGTCGGCCTCTTCGACGCGAGGCTCGGCGACCGCGGCGAGCTTGTGCTCCTCCGACGCGTGGAAGAAGGACTCGCGGACGAGCTGGTAGGCGACCTCGGCGTTGACGCGCTGGCCGTAGACCTGCTCGAGGACGGGCCGCGGGACCTTGCCCTTGCGGAAGCCCTTCAACGCGACGCCCTTGCCGAGATCCTTGTAGGCCTCGCCGAGCTTTATCGAGACCGTCTCCCACGGAATCTCGACGAACATCTTCTTCTCGACCGGCGAAACGTCTTCGATGCGTACCTGCATGATGGCGGCGATGGCGTACCACAGCCCCGACGAGAAAGCCTAGCGTCGGAGCCGGTACGTCGGTTCGCCGCCGTCGGGGCTCCCGGGCTCGACGAGATCGAGGCCGAAGCTCTCGAGCTTGCGCGTCAGGTCTTCCATGAACGAGACCGCGTCGGAGACATCGAGCATCTGCCCGACCGCCCGCGCCGTCAGCTCGGCCTCGCCGAGGGCATTCAGGACCTGGCGCTCTCCGGAGTCGATCTGGAAGTCCTGCGGCACCACCCGATCAACGAGCCAGCCCAGCCGCGAGGACACGTGCGGCGAGAGCCCGAGACGGACGATGGCGGATTGCGCTCCGGATCCCGACTGATAGCCGAGTGCCGTGCGGGCATTCGGCGACATCGGCGGAGGTCGCGTATGGCCACGGCGCGACCGCGGCATTGGAGTCGTGCGCAGCTCGGGATTCGAGGGCGCGGCACTCGGGGCGGGCGCGGGCACATGATGCGCGGCGACCTGGACCTGCGGGATATACGTCGCGGCCTGGGACTGCGGGATCCTCGCGGCACTCTGCGGCGCCACGAAGTCGACGTGCGGCTGCCGGTCGCCACCTGGACGTTTCGGCAGCACGCGCGGCGCACCGGGCCCCCAGTGCGCAGTCGGCTCGCGCTCGAACGTGGATTCCTCGTCGAGCAAGCGCGGCGGATTGCCCTTGCTGCCCGCGATCCGGCGCGCCGCCTCCTCGATCTGGTGCTTGATCTCCTGCGCGCGACCATCGACCTGCTCGCCCGCGTGAATTCCCCAAGGTCCGTTGACGTCGATGCCCGCCGGCCCGATCGCGAGCTCGACCCCGTGCAACATGATCGTCGGCCGTGTTTGATCGCGGCTCTCGGCGTAGGCGCGCATCAACACGCGCTGCTCTGCCCACTTCTCCGAGATCACCATCACCGAACGATAGTGGCTGGGCGGTGCGCTCGGTGCACGCAGCCACACGTCGACGAACCGGATCTGAGCCATGCGAGCGGGGTAAATCATAGCCCGCTTCGCGGCGTGTGTGGCAGCCTCGGCCGGCGTGGAACGTCTGCACCGCTGGTATCCGACCGTCGTGTTCGCGGCCTCCCTCGTGCTGCTCGTCGTCTCCGCGTCGGGTGGACCCGGGTGGGACCGGGCCGCCGACCGCGCCGTCCTCGCCGGCTACCTCGCGCGCACGGCGAGCTCCCCACTCTACGACGCGCTGGCGGGTGCGGCGGCGCACCTCCCGTTCGGAGAGGTCGGGTTCCGGCTCTCGGTGCTCGGCGCTGTTCTCGGCGCGCTCACGCTCGCCGGTGTGATGGCAGCTGTCCGCGCGCTGTTGCCCAACGATCCGCTCGCGGGGCTGATCGCGGCGGTCATCCTCGTGCTCGCGCCGCCGTTCCGCGAAGCGACCGCGACCAGCGCCCCGGCAATGCTCGCAGCGTGTGGCGTCGTCTGGTCCATGGCGGCCGGCATCACTCACGCGCGCACGCCATCCGTCCGTGCGGCGGCGCTCGCGCTGGCTGCGGTCGGACTCGTGATCGGAAGCGCACCGTGGCTCGGTGCAACCTGCGCCGTTCTTCTGGCCAGCTGGCTCGCGCGCACGGGCGCCGCGCGCACGCACCTCGCGGTCGGCGTCGGGTCGCTCGGCATCCTGGTCGTCGTGCTGTGGATCGGCGCGAGCGGTCAGCTGCCTGCGGTCGACTTCGATCTCACCGCCATGGTCGCCGGGTCGGGACGCGGGGCCGGCGCGATCGTCGTCGGCGCTGGCCTGCTCGGCGCCGCGTTTGCGATCGCGACCGGCCTGCCCCATGCGGGCTGGCTCGGTCTCGCGATTCTGGTGACCGGTGTGCACGCGGTCGCGTTCGATCCAGTTCCCGCGCCACTGCTGGCGGCGCTCGCGATCGGCATCGCCGTGATCCCGAGCGCGATCGCACGCGCGGTCCCGCTGCCCCGCACGTGGGTCGGTCTCGCGGCAGGGCTCCCGCTCGTCGCGGTTGCCGTGCTCACAGGATCGAGCGTTCGGGTCGACGATCCGGGTGACGCGCCCGGGCGCGTGGCGACCGACGTGATCGATGAGCTGCCACCCGGACCCGGCGTGATCGTCGCGACACACAGCACCGTGTGGTCCGCCATCCACTACGCACAGGCGCTCGCCGGCGCCCGGCCCGACCTTCGTCTGGTTCCCCCGGCGCTGCCGACCGTGAGCGACGTCGTCGCAGCCGATGCACTGCGCGCGAAGCAGATCGTCGGCGCGGACACGCCGGCGTTCGGTCGGCTCGATCCAACGCGCAGTGTACCGCGTCGTCGAGGGTTCGAGCTGCGTGCGGAGCCGCTCGCCATCGCGATCGCGCCTCCGCCGCCGGCGGCGTATGCATCGGCGATCGGCGAGGAGCTCGCGGTCCAGCTCGCGGTGTCGCGCGCCCGCTTCGAGGCCGGGATGGGACGCCTCGACGCAGCGGCCCGTGCGGCGGGCCTGACCGCTCGGTTCCGCGCAGCCGATCTGGCCGTACTCGCGACGTCGCTGCCGACGCCGGAGCGGCCAGCGCTGTGGGCCTATATCCCGCGCGTCGATGACCGCAGGCCGGGCCCCTGGCTGCTCGAACTGTTCGGCGACGACCTCGCGTGGGTCGCGGGAATCCCGCAACCCGTCGTCGATGGTCCGCCGGCGCGCCGCCTCCATGCGCTGTGGCGCGAGCTGCTCCAGGGCAAGCGAACCCCCGATGATCCGGAAATCGCGGCGTTCGGACCGGCAGCGGTCGCCGCGACGGCCGAGCTGATGACCCGCCGCCCGTAGGCGGCGAGCGAACAGAAAAAAAAACCGCCGGTAATCTGGGGGAGATTACCGGCGGGACCCGCTCGTGGCGGGGGTCAGGCAACCGTGGCGCGGGTGGAACGCCATGATGGTCACCGAGCGAACTTGTGCGACCTGCAGTGCACGGCGAATACCAACGGGGCTGGAACCCGCAGTTCGATAGTTTGGACCTCAATCAAAGCGTAAATGCCCCGACCCCCAATGCGCGGTTCCGCCACAGCGGGCATCTACGCGCGGTGCGAGTACGCATGAGAGCGACGTAGGCCCGGGTGGCATTTCCGATGCACCACTGCGATTCATGCCGACCCCACCGAAGCCTGCGAGCAGCTACGACGAGATCGTCCGGAAGACGGTCCCCGAGCTCGATAGCTCCTTCCGCCCGACGCATGGCCAGGAGAAGGCGGCGTACGAGGGCACGCGGATCCTCGACGCCGACGAGCAGCAGCTGCACGCGCGCGTGGTCGACGCGGTGCGCGGGGTCGGTGGAATCGACCCGATGGCAGTCACTGTCGAGATCGATCGCGATCGGGTGACGCTGCGCGGCCGGGTTCCCGACCCGAGCGCACTGTCGCAGCTCGAGAGCCGGGTCCACGACGTCGACGGCGTCGGTGTGGTCGTCAACTACGTCGTCATCGGGACGCCGTAGCCATGCCGCGAGGCCGGACCGCTGGCGAGCGTGGTCCCGCCTGGTTGCGGTGGGTCACGCGCGCTTCGATCGTCGTCGGGCTCATCGCGCTGTCGATCACGGTCTGGGCGGTCGGCACCGAACCGCTGCTCGAGCACCTGCGGGCAATTGGACCGTGGTTCGTGGTGCTCATCGCGATCGAGGGCACCGCGACGTTCTGCGAGGCTGGTTCGACGTACCTGATGACCCGCGGTCCCGGAGGGCCGGCGTGGCGCAAGGTCTGCGTCGCGCAGTTCGCCGGTCGCGCCGTCAACTCGGTCACCCCGGGTGCGAACCTCGGCGAGGCGCTGAAGGTCAGCCTGCTCGCCCGCGAGTGTTCGACCCAGCGCGTGGTTGCCGGCGTCATGTTCACGGCGCTCGCGTCCGGCATCGTCGCGATGACGATCGTCGCGGCGGGCTCGCTGATCACCGCGATCGCCTTTCCGATCGCACGTTCTGCCTCGATCGTCCTCCTGATCGCGGGCGCGGTTGCAACGGTGATGGCAGGCGGCCTCGCGATCCTCGTTCGCCGCGGAATGCTCGGCTCGCTCGCCCGGACCGCGGGGCGCCTCCACGTGCTGTCCGCCGCTCGGGTCGCACGCTGGTCCGCTCGACTCGATGACGTCGACGCTCGGTTGCGCGGCGAGATCCGCGGCGAGCATCGGCTCGCGGCCGCGTGCCTGGTCGTCGTGTCGCAGCTGCTTCAGCGCGGTGCGGTCCTCGTCACCATCTTCGCCACCGGCTACACGCTCGGCGTCCCGCAGCTGATCGCGATCCTGTCGGCTGGTGTCCTGCTCGCGTGGATCTCGAACGTCGTTCCGCTCGGTATCGGCGTCGCCGAAGGCGGCAACTTCGCACTGTTCGCAGCGCTCGGCGCACCGCCGTCGCTCGGGGTCGCGCTCGCGCTCGCGAAGCGCGTCAACCAGATCGTGTTCGCGGCGCTCGGATTCGGGGTGCTCGCCGCGGACCGGATCGCCGAGCGCGTCGATCGAGTCAGGGTCCTGCCGGAGCTCGCGACCACCACCTCGCGCCATGCCGTGATGCTGTGAAGGAGTTCTTCCGCAAGGTCGCCAAGGATGTCTCGGCGATCATCGGCTCCCCGTACTCGTTCATCGTCGCGGTCATGATCATCCTCGTCTGGGCCGTGCTCGGGCCGGTGTTCGCGTTCTCCAATACCTGGCAGCTGGTCATCAACTCGACGACGACGATCGTCACGTTCCTCGTCGTGTTCATGATCCAGAACACCCAGAACCGGGACTCCAAGGCGATCCACCTCAAGCTCGACGAGCTGATCCGGTCCATTCGGGGGGCACGAAATGGCCTGATCGACTCCGAGGACCTGCCGGATGACGAGATCGAGCGACTCGAACGCGAGTTCGCCCGTTTGCGGGCCAGGGCACCGCACCTCCACGGAGCCCCCCCTGAAATCGACAAGACCGCGCGTGCTTCCGACGGCGATTGAGCCCGAACGCACGTTTAGCTGCGCCAGCCCGCACAGCGGGCGATCGCGCACAGCGTCCTGCGCCTATCTACCGGGGATCAGGATCAAGCTGTGCGCCTGAAACTCGGCACCGAACTGGCATATGTGCTGCAGCGGCTCGGATGCATAACCATAGGAGAAAATAGCCATGTTTTCCTGGGCAATTGCATTCTTCCTGCTCGCTCTGGTCGCTGCGTTCTTCGGCTTCGCCGGCATTGCTGCCTCCGCGGCTGGGATCGCCAAGATCGTCTTTGTTGTCGCGCTCATATTGGCGATCGTCAGCCTCGTGGCTGGCCGTCGCCCCGCCGTATGAGCACGGTCTAGGGTCCACGCGGCTGCGTGGACTCACTGGCGGAAGAAAGGTATGACCTCGCCGTGAACGGAACCATCCTGATCGTCGACGATGATGACGACACCGCCGTGCTCCTGAGGGATTCCCTCAGGAAGCGCGGCTTCGATGTAGACGCCGTCAACTCCGCCCAGCAGTGCCTCGAGCACCTGCGTACGGACCCGGCGGACGTCGTTGTCACCGATGTCCAGATGGCCGGCATGTCGGGAATCGATCTGTGTCAGGAGCTGCGCCAGCGGTATCCCGACCTTCTGCCCATCGTTCTCACCGGACAGGGTGGCCTCGACACCGCGATCGCTGCGATCCGCGCCGGCGCGTATGACTTCATCACCAAGCCGGTGAAGGTCGACGCGCTCGCGATCGCCGTCGGTCGTGCGCTCGAGCACCTGTCCCTCAAGCGCGAGGTCAAGCGCCTCCGCACCGCCGCCGACCGCGATACGCCGATCGACGGCATCGCAGGCTCGAGCCCGGCGATTCGCGAGACGATCGAGATGATCCGGCGCGTCGCTGACAGCGATGCGACGGTGCTGGTCACCGGCGAGTCCGGTACCGGTAAAGAGCTCGTTGCCAAGGCGCTGCACAACCTGTCGCCGCGTCGCGACCAGCCGTTCGTCGCCGTCAACTGCGCGGCGATGCCGGCGCCGCTCCTCGAGAGCGAGCTGTTCGGTCACGTTCGTGGCGCCTTCACCGATGCGAAGCGCTCGCGCGCAGGTCTGTTCGTTCAGGCCGGTGCAGGAACGATCTTCCTCGACGAAATCGGCGAGATGCCGATCGAGATGCAGGTCAAGCTGCTGCGCGTCCTCCAGGAGCGCAAGGTCCGCCCGGTCGGCGGCGACGAGGAGGTGCCGTTCGAGGCCCGCGTCGTCACCGCGACCAACCGCGATCTCGAGACCGAGGT
>JACCQV010000163.1 GCA_013813945.1 Deltaproteobacteria bacterium
CCGGATAACTTCGCAGCAGGCTTCGCAACATCGCTCGACATCACGCATGCGACGCTGCTCGCCAATGACGTCGATATCGACAGCTCGACACTGACGGTGTCGGCGGTCACGGCCGGATCGAACGGCACGGTCACCATGGCCGGCTCGAGCGTCACGTTCCGGCCGGCGACGGTGTTCACCGGTGTCGCGACGTTCACCTATCGGGTTTCCGACGGCACCTCCACGGCGGAGGCCAACGTGACCGTCACGGTCGGCGCCAACGGGGCGCCTGTTGCGACCAATGACACGTCGACGACCAGCGAGGACGCGCCTGTCATGTTGACGTCAGCGACGCTGCTCGCCAACGACACCGACCCCGATCAGAACACATTGAGCGTCACGAACGCGGCGAATGCGACGAACGGAACCGTGTCGCTCTCGAATGGCGTCGTGACGTTCACCCCCGCACCAGACTTCAACGGCGTCGCCACGTTCGACTACGTCGCGAGCGACGGTGCCACCGGCGACACCGCGACCGTGACCATCCAGGTCCAGCCAGTTGCCGATGCGCCGGTTGCGAACGGTGATGCGGCGACTACGGCCGAAGATCAGATCGTGACGATCGCCGGTGGGTCGCTGGTGGCCAACGACACCGATGTGGACGGCAACACGCTGCAGGTGACGGCGGTCAGCAACGCATCCAATGGTGCCGTGGCACTCGCCGGCGGCTCGGTCGCGTTCACCCCCGCGGCTAACTTCTCTGGCGTCGCAGGGTTCGACTACACGGTCTCCGATGGCGCTCTGACCGCCACGGCCCACGTCACGGTCACGGTGACACCGGTCAACGACGCACCGAGCGCCGGTGCAGACGTCGCCAGCGGTGACGAGGACGTGCCGGTGATTCTTGCCGACACGGTGTTGCTCGCGAACGATTCGGATCCCGAGGGCAGCGCCTTGACGCTCGTCAGCGTCGGTAATGCCAGCAATGGAACCGTCACCATCGTGGCGGCCGGGGCTCGGTTCACGGCGCCCCCGAACTACAGCGGTCCGGCCTCGTTCGAGTACACGATCTCGGACGGTCTGCTGACGGCGGTCGGAACGGTCACGCTGACGATCCTCCCCGTCAACGATGCGCCGACGCCGGTCGCCGATGCAGCAACGACGAACGAAGACGTCGCGGTCACGCTGTCACCGCTCGTCAACGACCTCGATGTCGAGGGCGATGCGCTCTCTCTCGTGGCGGTGGGCACGCCAGCGAACGGCACCGTGACGTTCGCGAACAACATGGTCACGTACACACCGGCAGCCAACTATGCCGGCCCCGACTCGTTCACGTACACCGCGAGTGACGCGGGCGGGGCGATGGGCACCGGCACGATCTCGATCACGGTGGTGCCGGTCGCGGATCCGCCGACGGCCACGAACGACACTGCGACCGTGGCGGAGGACACCTCGATCGTGATCGCGGTGCTCGCCAATGACTTCGACGTCGACGGCCAGGCGGTTTCGCTGGTCAGTGCCGGGGCTGCGACCAGCGGCACGACTCTCGTCGTCGGCAATCAGGTCCAGTACACACCCAATCCCAACTACTTCGGCCCCGACATGTTCACGTATGTGATCGCCGATGCCGGCGGCACGCAGGCGACGGCTACCGTTTCGATCACGGTGACACCGGTCGATGATCCGCCGGGCACGAACCCCGACTTCTACGCTGCGAACGACGAGATCCAGCTGACCGTGGCTGCGGTGAACGGCGTGCTCGCGAACGACAGCAGCGACAGCCCGTTGACCGCCACACTCCTCTCGCCTCCGCAGTACGGCACGCTGTCGCTCGCCCCGGACGGTAGCTTCACGTACACCGCCGACGGGTGCGTCTACGAGGACACCTTCACATATCAGGCAACCGATGGAGTGTTCGTCTCGGCACCGACGACGGTGACCTTCTCCATCAACCACGCGCCGTATGGCTGGCCGGACCGCTACTTCATGGTGCAGAACCAAACGCTGACCACCCAGGCCAGCTGCAACACGGACTACCCGGGCGTGCTCTGCAACGACATGGACGTCGACCTCGATCCATTGACCGCCACCCTCGCTTCGCCGCCCGCAAATGCGCAGAGCTTCACGTTCCAGTCGGATGGCTCGTTCACGTATCAGCCGAGCCCGAACTTCATCGGCGGCGACCCGTTCAGCTACACCGTCTCCGACGGCGTGCTCACGCAGCTGGTCACGGTGAACATCAATGTGCAGTGTGGGGCCGCCTGCAGCGTGCCGGCGATGCCGATCCAGGAAGCCCGAGCGCTGGTGGCCGAGCGTGACACCGAGACGGGGACCGGCACCGCGCACGGCATCATCGGACCCGTTCAGAAGTGCTGTCTCGTGCCGAACGGCGAGGATCCGCCGACGATCGGCCTCTGCGAGTTCTGAATCTCGTGACCGGGGACCGAGCTTTCCATGTCTGAGGGGGCCGACGCGAAGCGCCACATCGGCGTGTTCGGCGCCACGCTGGTCGGCATCGGCGGGATCATCGGCGGAGGCCTGCTGATCCTCGTCGGGACCGCGTTCGGTCAGGCCGGACCCGCTGCGATCCTGGCGTTTCTCCTCAACGGGATCGTCGCCTGGTTGACGGCGATGAGCGTCAGCGAGATCTCGACGACGTTTCCCGAGTCGGGCGGCGCGTACATGTTCGCGAAGAAGATCCTGTCCGTTCGCGCGGCGTTCGCGGTCGGCTGGGTGCTGTGGTTCGCGTACATCGTGGCGGGGGTGCTGTACGCGCTCGGGTTCGCGGCGTTCACCGTGATCCTCCTGAAGGGTGCGTGCGATGGGCTCGGGCTCGAGAGCGGATGGCTCGATGGCAGAAATGTTCTCCTGCTGTTCGCGAGCGTGGCGACCGTGGGCTACTCGATCGGACTGGTCCGCAAGGCGTCCGGTGGCGGCCAGTGGGTCACGATCGGAAAGGTCGTGCTGTTCGTGCTGCTCAGCATCGCGGGCGTCATCGCGCTGCTACGGCAGCCGCTCGAGGACATCGGACCGGAGCTGAGCCCGTTCTTCAGCGGTGGCTTCTCGGGGCTGATCGCCGCGATGGGCTTCACGTTCATCACCCTGCAGGGCTTCGAGATGGTGTCGGCGATCGCCGGCGAGATCAAAGACCCTGGGAAGACGATCCCGAGAGCCGTGTTCGGATCGCTCGCGATCTCACTCGCGGTCTACGTGCCGCTGCTGTTCCTGGTCGCGACCGCCGGCGTCGATGACGGCCTGCACATCACGGAGCTCGCGGCGCGAAACCCGGATACCACGGTGGCGGCCGCGACTCGCGAGTTCCTCGGCGAAGCGGGCTACTGGTTCATGTGCGCAGCGATCGCGGTCGCGACGCTGAGCGCGCTGCAGGCCAATCTGCTCACCGCGTCCCGCGTGGCGTTCGCCATGGCGCAAGATCACACGCTGCCGTCGGTGCTCGAGCAGAGGCATCCGACGCGCGGTACTCCGATCATGGCGATCTACGCCACGGCCCTGGCGACCGTCGCGATCATGTTCATGATCCCGGACCTGGCGAGCGCCGGCGCGGCGGCGAGCCTCATCTTCCTGCTCGCATTCGCGCTGACACACCTGACCACCTACCTGGCCCGCAAGCGCGGCGGACCGCGTCTGCTGGAGGGCGCATACCAGACGCCGTGGTTCCCCGCGGTGCCGATCGTCGGCGGTGTGGCGTGCGCCGGACTTGCCGTGTACCAGGCGATCGTCGTTCCCGATGCCGGCGGGATTCTCCTGATCTGGCTCGGCCTCGGCGTCATCCTGTACTTCGCGCTGTTCAAGGGCCGGGCCGAGGCAGCGGATGCTTCCGCGGAAGCGCTCGACCCCAGGCTCAATCTGCTTCGCGGCAAGAGCCCGCTCGTGCTGCTGCCGATCGCAAATCCGAGGAGTGCAACCTCGATGGTGGAGATCGCGAACGCACTCGCACCGTCGGAGTTCGCACGCGTGCTGTTGCTCTCGATCATTCGCGCGACACGGGGCGGTGAAGGCGATCCGGTCGCGCAGCTCGCAGATGCGCAGGAGGCGTTCCGTCAGGCGCTCGGCGCGAGCTATGCGGCCGGCCATTCCCCCGAGGCGCTGATCACGTCAGCACCGGAACCATGGGGCGAGATCCGGCGGATCGCCGACGAGCATCGGTGCGAGAGCTTGCTGTTCGGAATCCCGAAGACGATCGAGGGCACGTTCGATCGCGAGCTCGAGCAGCTGATCAACGGCGTCGACTGTGACGTCGCGATGATGCGTGCCCCCGAGGACTGGCGCATCGGCGGCGCCAAGCGGGTGCTCGTGCCGATCGCGGGCAAGAGCGACGAACACGAGCTGCGCGCGCGCGTGCTCGCAACGCTGTCGCGCGAGCTGCCCCGCGATCTCGTCTTCCTCAGCGTGATCCCGACCAAGGCGACCGATGACGAGCTGGCCTCCGCGCTGAAGACCGTGACGCGGCTGTCGGACATGAACATTCCCGGGACACCGACGATCGAGGTCGTACGCAGCGATGACCCGGCGGCCGCGATTCTGTTCGAGGCGACGGGGTGCGACCTCGTGGTCCTCGGCATGCGCCGCTCGCGCACGGGTCGCAAGATGCTCGGCGCGATCAACCGGAAGATCGCCGCGGAAGCGACCTGCGCCGTGCTGGTGCTCTCGCGCCGGCAGCAGGCTCAGATCAGCGACCTGGCGCGGCCGATCCGCGACGTCGCGCAGATCGTACCGTTCATGCCTCGTCGAACTGACGAGACCGAACACTAGCGTCCGCTGCTCGGACCCGCCGGGCGGTGAACCGGACGAACCGGACGCGCGCGCGTGAGGTTTTGCGCGCTTGCGACGGGCACGCGGGACGCATCGATGGGCCGTTAGGTGAGCGATGCTATGCTGCAAACAATGCTGGATCTCGACGACATCAAGCCGGATGGACCGCGCCCGCTCAGCCGCCGCGAGTACGACGAGCTCGTCAACCTGGGAGTGTTCGAGAACGAGAAGATCGAGCTTCTCCGCGGGATGCTCGTCACGATGAGCCCGCAGGGCTCGCCGCACGCGCGCATGATCGTGTGGCTCACGCGCCGACTGATCAAGGCGCTCGACGACTCGTGGGAGGTCCGCCCGGGCCTGCCGTATGCGGCGAGCGACGATTCCGAGCCCGAGCCGGATCTCCTGGTGACGGTTGCCGACCCGACCCGGCCCGATCACCCGAGCACCGCGTTGCTCCTGATCGAGGTCTCGAACTCGTCGCTTCGTAAGGATCGGAAGATCAAGCTGCCGATCTACGCGGAGGCCGGGGTGCCGGAGTACTGGATCATCGATGTCTCCGCCGCGGGCGAGGTCAGCGTCGCGGTCTACACGGAACCCACGAAGGATGGCTACGCGAAGCTGGTGACGCTGCGCGACGGCGATGTCCTACGTCCGTTGCACGTACCGATCGAGATCGCGGTCAGCGACCTGCCGCGCTGACTCAGGTCGGATTCGTACCCGTGAGGTGTTTCGCGATGATCCGGCGCTGGATCTGCCCCGTGCCCTCGAAGATGTCGTAGATCTTGGCGTCGCGGTACCACTTCTCGACGGGGTGCCCGGGCTCGAGAGCTTCCTCGCCGAGGAGGACCATCGCTCGGGTCGTGACGTATTGCGCGGTGCGGGCACCGTGCGCCTTTGCCATCGAAGACTCGGCGACGTTCTCGATGTGGTGGTCCGCCATCCAGGCGGCGCGATGCGCGAGCAGGCGAGAGGAGTTGATCTCCATGTTCATCTCGGCGAGCTCGAACATGATGTGCTGATGGCTCGCCATCGGCGTGCCATTCAACGAGCCGCCGCGGACGCGATCGAGCAGGAACTCGTACGCGGCGCGCGCGATGCCGGTCGCCTGCGAGCCGACCACGGGCCGCGTGGAGTCGAGCATCTTCTTGGTATCGGCGAGACCGCCGGACGATTCAGAGGCGCCCGCGATCCCGAGCATCATGTCCTTGTGGACGCGAACGTCCTCGAAGTGGACCTGCGCGGTCTCCGAAGCGCGGATGCCGAGCTTGGTCTCCTTCTTTCCAGGCACGAGGCCGGGGGTGCCGCGCGCGATGATGAAGCCCTTGATGCCGGCGCGGCCGGCGGTCGCTTCGGTCTGCGCCCACACGACGAAGACGTTCGCGGACTGCCCGTTCGTGATCCACTGCTTGCTGCCGCGGATGATCCAGTGATCGCCGTCGGCGCGTGCGGAGGTCTTGAGACCCGAGATGTCGGACCCGGTGGCGGGCTCGGAGAGTGCCATCGCGGCGACCTTGATGTGGCCCTTCTCGTCGAGACCGCTCAGGAGCTTCTTGAACTCTGCCTTCTGCTCGTCGGTGCCCATTCGGGCGACGGGAGAGGACGCGAGGCCCGAGCCACCGAGCGCGAGCGCGATGCCGGCGCAGCCCCACGCGAGCTCCTCGGAGGCCGCGACCGCGAGGCGAGCCTGGCTCTTGGGCTTCTTGGGATCGGGATCCTCCTCGACGCCGGTCAGCTTCTTGCGGCCGTCGAGCAGCGCGGACTGGGTGAGCCCGAGCGCCTGCGCGGACTTCATCAGCTCCCACGGCATCGACTCTTCTTGGTCGTGCTTGGCCGCGATCGGACGCATCTGCTGCTTCGCGAAGGCACCGAGCATCTGGCGGACGCCGGTGAACAGCGGGTTGTTGTGGAAGATGTCCATGAAGCTATTCCTTCCCGGCTTGATTCGCCTTCGCAGCGAGGACGCGACCGAGCCGTTCGTCACCGTGTAGCGCCTCGAAGGCGCGCGCGTCGCGCATCAGTTTCTCGACGGGGAAGTCGTTGACGAAGCCGTAGCCGCCGTAGATCTGGACGGCGTCGATCGTGGACCGCGTGACGGCATCGCCAGCGAGGACGCGGGCGCGGCTCGCCAGATCGCCCGCTGTCGGGAGCCCCTTGTCGATCGCCCATGCGGCGTGGAGTGCGAACAGCTTCGCAGCGCTCGCGCTGGTCACGGCGTCATCACGCAGGCGGATCAGCGACTCGAACTGGCCGATCGGCTGGCCGAACTGGATCCGCTCCTTCGCGTAGTGCTCGGCGTACTCCATCGCGGCGACGGCGACGCCAGCTGCGCGGGCGGCGAGCGAAGCGCGTGCCCAGGTCAGGACCTCGGCGATCGCGGTCTGAGCGGCCGTGCCGCGAGCGAGAATGAAGTCCGCGGAGATCTTGTGGGTCGAGAGGGTGGCGGTCGCCCACTTCGCGGCCCGCCAGCCTGATGGCGTGATCGCGTCGCGCTTCATGCCGTCGGTCGCAGCGAGGAACAGAACATCCCTGGCGGCGACGAGGACGTGCGACGCCGTCGCGAGCGCGGGGATCGGCCCGAGCTTGCCGCTGACCCGAAGATCAGAGCCTTCGTCGGACAGCTCGAGGTTGCCGCGGCTGTCGTGCGCGAGTGTGGCGAGGCCACCGGAGGCAAGCGACTTGAACAGCGCCTGCTTGGCAGCGGCCGAGCCCCATCGGTTGACTGCAAGCGCAGGTTCGACGTTGGTCTCGAGCAGAGCGGCGAGGGCAGGGCAGCCGCGCCCGAGCTCGAACCCACGCAGCGCGCGGGTCAGGTGCGAGTAGTCTCCGTCGAGCAGGCCGTCCGCCTCGGAGGGGACGGCGTCGAGGAAGAAGCCGAGCTCGCCGCCGAGAGCGGTCAGCCGATCGGGAGCAGCTCCCGCTCGATCCGCATCGGCCGCCCAGCCGCGGAGGTCTCGGTCGGAAAACTTTTTGACCGTCTGGACGATCAGGTGTTGCTCAGCGTCGAGCGCGAAGTCCATGGCGGGAGTCGTACCGCGTACGCTGCACCGACCAAGGAACAATGCCGTTAAACCGTCATGGCTGACGGTCGCGCGGCCGGGGGCCGTCTGGTGGCGCGGGGCAGAGTTGAACTGCCGACCAAGGGCTTATGAGACCCCTGCTCTACCACTGAGCTACCGCGCCGACTTGAGGGCCGAGACCCTAATGAATTCACGCGGAGCAGGCAAGTGTCCGCGCGCGAGTTCTCGGTGACATCACTGGTTGTGAAACCCGCAACCTCTCAACGAAATCAGGAACATGGGTGGCGAGGCACGGCGTCCTGAGGTATCGTCCGCCCGTGCTCGGGGATCGTCTAATGGTAGGACAGGAGCCTTTGGAGCTTCGAATCAAGGTTCGAATCCTTGTCCCCGAACGGAAGCAGCCGCCCCCATGAAGCTCGACAAGGTCACGTCTCTGTTCTTCGCCACGAAGATCGACAGCAAGCTCCGCGAGGGGCTCGCGCTGTCCAAGCCTGGCGACAAGAAGTACTTCGACGGTAGCTCCGAGGAGTTCCTTCGGGTCATGGAGATCGGCGACGAGAAGGACAAGGAGCGCTGGATCGGCAAGATCATCAAGCCCGGTCCGGCGGTGACCGAGGTCGATGACATCCAGCGCAACATCCTGTCGATCCTCCGGCGGATCGCGCCGAACGCGCGCATCCCGGCGTCTGCGGTGAAGATCTTCGTGCTGCAGGGCGCGCTGGCCTCACCCGCCGTGATCGATGACGAGGCCGACGGTGACGAGGTCGAAGTCGGCAGCGGCCCGTACATCACGTACTGAGCAGCTCAGTCGCCCGCCTCAGTCACCCGCTAAAGGGGTTCCTTCGCCGCAGGGTTGTTTTCGCGGCTTGCTTCGCGCGCGCGAAAACTCGATCTGTGCGGCTCAGTCGCCGCACTTCTTCGCGTCTTCGCACGACGCGGCGGCAGCAACGCACTCCGCCTTCTTGCGGATGGTCGCGTTCATCTCCTTCATCATCATCTTCTCGCTGGCGTTGCTCGACCCGAGCGTCGAGTCGTGCATCGCGTTCTGGCACATGCCGACGAGCAGGCCTTTGACCTGCGACCTCTCCTCGTCGGACATCACCGTGCCATCCGTGTCGGGACACTTCATCGACATGTCGACGAACTTGTCGCAGGTCGCGTTGTCCTTGCAACCGGCCACGAGGGCGATGATCACGAGGGTCAGTCCACGCATGCAGGTCCGGACGTCGAGCATGCGTCGACAGTCGCACGCGGAAGCGCCGGATCGCGTGGTCATTCGAGCGAGAGCAGCGGTTCGCCCGCGGTGACGTCCGCGCCCTCGGCGACCAGGATCGCGCGAACCTTCGCGCGCTCCGGCAGGGCCGCGCCGCCGTAGGTCACGCGGTTGAACGTCTTCATGACCTCGAGCAGGCAGATCGTCGCGCCAGGTCCGAGCTGGTCGCCGACCGCGACGAAGGCCGGCTTGTCGGGCGACGGGCGGCCATAGAACCGGCCGCTGGTCGGTGCGCGAAACACGAGCCCCGTCGAGGAGGACGCGGCCTCGACCCCGCGCGTCCCGGTGGCCGCGATCCCGGCGATCGACGCGGCGCTCTCGAGCGCAACCAGCGGATCCCCGTACGCAACCATGCGTGGGACGCCGAGCGTGGCGGCGTTGCCGATCACGCCCGAGACGTCGGGGGCGATGATCTGCAGGCGGCGGCCTAGGATCTCGAGGGAGCCGACCGCGTGACCGCGAGTCACGACAGTTCCCCACGGTGACGGAAGGAACCACCCGGGTGCGGGGCTCGTCACGATCCACTGGTCGCCCTCCTTGCGGCAGAGCGCTTCCATCGCCGGCGCATGCAGGCGCGTCACC
The DNA here is from genome assembly GCA_013813945.1 of Deltaproteobacteria bacterium. Lineage (GTDB taxonomy): Bacteria > Myxococcota_A > Polyangia > Haliangiales > Haliangiaceae > JABFXX01. The sequence continues at coordinate 9,625 of JACCQV010000163.1, forward strand.
GGCGACCTCCGACCAGCTCGCGCAGATCGTGCATCGACCAGATCCGCGGGTTCTTGACCCGGCGATATCCGGTGTTCTGGTACGTCATCTCGACGAGCGCAGACAGATAGTCGCGGAGCTCGCCGAGCTCGACGATCTCATCGGTGTCGAGCTGACGTGCCGACACGAACGGATCCATGTCGCTCTCGATCCGCGCCTCGGTCTCGCGCATGCCCGCTTCGATCTTCGCGCGCTCGGACGGATCGGTCGCGAGGATCTGGAAGTTGTCGTCCAGCTTCGTGTTGAATGCCGCGATCGCGAGCGTGCGGCCCTCCATCACGGAGAGCCGGGCGAGGCTCGTCGAGAGCTGCACGACGGGATCGTAGGGCAACCCGCTCATCGCGTAGTAGCCAGCGCCCGAGGCCTTGCGCAGCAACACCGTGAACATCGGAGTCGTGTTGGTCGAGTTCGTGTAGATCAGCGAGCTGCCGTAGTCGAGGAGGCCGTGCGCTTCGGCCTCGAGCCCGATGTCGAAACCCGAGATGTCCTGGAGCCAGATCAGCGGGATGCCATCGTCGTTGCACGCGCGCGAGAACGCGCTGATCTTCGCGATCCCGCCGCGGTAGAGGATCCCTGCAGGTCGCTGGCGGCCCGGGTGCTCGGGATCTCCGACGAGCCCTTGGCGGTTGATGACGAAGCCGGCGTAGAGCCCGCCGATCCGGCCGACGCCGCAGATCATCTCCTCGCCAACCTCGGGCATCACCTCCCAGAACAGCGACTGATCGACGAGGCGCGCGAGCACCTGGTTCGCGTCGTACGCCTCGCGGTGATCCGCGGGCAACAGGCCGCCGAGCTCGGCAGCAGCGAACCTCGGGTCGATGGTCGCGAGATCGCCGCGGTAGAAGTCGGCACCGCTCGAGGGCAGGCGTGCGATGTCGCGGCGGATGCAGGCGAGCAAGGTCTCGTCGTCGGGAACGCGGACGTCGGCGCAGCCTGATTGATGGACGTGGACCTCGGGGCCGCCGATGTCGAGCGATGTGATCTTCTGGCTCTTCGCGCCTTTGATCAGCGCGGCGCCGGCAATCACCATGTACGCCTGCTCGGTCATGTAGACGCGATCGGAGATCATCGGCATGTAGCCGCCACCCGCGATGCAGTCACCGAACACGCCGGCGATCTGCGGCACGCCGTGCGCCGACAGCAGGCTGTTCATCTTGAAGATGTGGCCCGCGCCGCGTGCGCCGGGAAACGCCTTGCTCTGCTCGGGGAGAAACAGCCCGCTGCAGTCGACGAGGTACACCGTCGGGATCCGCAGGCGCAGCGCCATCATCTGCGCGCGCTGGATCTTCTCCGGCGTGCGCGGCCACCACGCGCCCGAGGCGACGGTGTTGTCGTTCGCGATCACCATGACCCAGCGGCCTTCGATCCGCGTGAACGCGGTGACCACGCCTGCGGCCGGTGATTTCTGATCTCCCGGGAAGACCTCGCCGTAGTTGACGAAGGTGCCGACCTCGAACGTCCGCGTTCCCGGATCCTGCAGCCGAGCGAGCCGCTCGCGCGCCGTCAGCTTGCCCTTCTTGTGGACCCGTTCGACGTACGACGGCCCCCAGCCACCTTCGACCTCACGGCGGCGAGCGCGCAGCCGATCCTCGAGCGTGCCGAGCTTCGCGCGCTGTTCGGCGACCGTACGCTCGTCGACGAGCTTGTTGATCGGGTCACCGATCGGGACGAGCGGGACGAACGCCATGGACGGGACGCTACACCAACCGGTGCGGAACGCGCGTCATCCGTCGACCTGGAACGGCGATGACATTGTTTGCATGTACGCCGCGGGGTACTGGAACGTGGCGAAGTTGCCCTCTGCGGCGCGTGGGTTTCCGGTGATCGTCCTCACCAGGATGACGTACCGCTGTCCCGGAACGAACACGTCGCGCGGGATCCACGCGCTCTGGGTCACCGTACGGATCCGGCGGACCGCGCGTGTGTGTAGTGCGGGCGTGGGCTGTGAGAGATCGACCTCGACCAGCAGCACCTCCGTGAAGTCGACCGGCCCGGGAGCCGTGAGCATCCAGGTCACCTCGAGGTCCTCGTTGGGCACCCCGAGCACGACATTGTCCACGGTGAGCGGGATTCCGGCGAGCGAGAGCGCACCCGGGATGCCGATGTCGAACGTCGGGATCGCGGGCTCACACCCCACCGTCGGCGCGAGCGGCGAGGTCTGGACCCCCACGATGCTCAGCTTTAGCGGCTGCGTGACACCGGGGATCGCGACGTCACGCCGTCCGAACACCGCGACGCCCGTGTGGACTCGCCCCGCGGGGAAGGGCGTGCCGTACCGGACGTCGACATTCGCGTCGCTGCCTGTCGTCCCATCGATGACCACGACGTGGTGCGGAACCTCTCGGTGTTCGAAGCCCGGCACCTGTGTGATGCGGAAGTCGGCGCTGAACGATCCGAACTGCGGCAACGCAGCGCGCAGGCGGTCGAGCGCCCGGATCCGGCGCGCCTGCATTCGCACGCAGTAGGAACGCGTCACCGGTGTCGGTGGGCTGGTGAGCCGCGTCGTGACCCCATCCAGCTGGGTGACCGCAAACGTGGCGAGACTGGTCGCGACAAGGTACTGCTGCGGCGAAGGCGTGATCTCCAGGAACGCGACGTAGAGCCTGTCGTTCGCCGCGGCGTCGAGCAGCCCGAAGCGTGGCAGCTGGAACACGGTCGACCAGTCGACATCGAACGCCGTGCTGTTCGCGGGAACCTGCGGATTGGCGACTCCGAACACGCCGGACGAGGTGATCAGCGGGGTGCCCAGGATAGCGGTCGTAAACCGGAACTCGAGCAACGTCGGCAAGGTCACCGGGGTGGCGTCGAGCCGTCCCGGGATGTACTCGTCGACCACGAGATTGGCTGCGGTGTGCTGGTACTCGACGCCGCCGATCGTCAGCCGATAGAGCTCGTCGGGGGTGTTGCGGGCGAACGAGAACGTTCCGTCGTCGAAGTAGTCGACCGGCTGGCTCGATCCATCCGAGAGCTGAACGGAAGGCTCGAGCTCGTCCACAGGCGCAACTCGCCTGGTGACCTCGTGCTCGAGCAGCGCGTTGTTGCGGCCGACGTGCTGCTGGTGGGTTCCGGTGACCTCGAAGTCGGGACCCTCGTCGACGAGCGGATCCTCGAACCCGAAAACCTGCCGGCAGCCCGCGCCACATCCGAGCGCGACAGCGAGAGCGCAGGCGAGGCGAAGGGTCACGATCCAGCTTATCCTGGCCAGCCCGGGATCGAGCGGGTGTCGTACGCGCCGGTACGGAACGGGGTGCTGCGCAGGATGGCGAGGTGCATCGGAATCGTGGTCGGAACACCCGCAACGGTGAATGCCGAGAGGGCCGCGATCATCCGCTCGATCGCGTCTGCTCGATCGGAGCCACGCACGATGAGCTTCGCGAGCAGCGAGTCATAGAACGGCGGCACGATGTAGCCAGCCTCGACGTGGGTGTCGACGCGGATCCCGTCGCCTGCGGGTGGTTGCCACGCCGTGATCGCGCCCGGGGCGGGGGCAAAGTGGTTCGCCGGATCTTCTGCATTGATCCGGCACTCGATCACGTGACCGCTCATCGTGATCGCATCCTGCGCCCACGGCAGCGCGCGCCCGGCTGCGACCTCGATCTGCGCGATCACGAGATCCTTGCCCGTGCGCACCTCGCTCACGGTGTGCT
>JACCQV010000187.1 GCA_013813945.1 Deltaproteobacteria bacterium
GTCGGCCTTGCACGTCGCGGTGAAGATGTAGCTGAGGTCAGCGACCGAGAGCGTGGTCGCATCCTTGGGATAGCGCTCGAGGATCTTGGCCCGGTGTGCATCGAAGAACTGCTGTGCGTTCGCGCGAGTCGCGTCTTCCGAACCGGCGTAGAGCAGGGTCGAGGTCTCGCGAATGTCGACCTTGGGATCGAGCACCAGTGGGAGCACGCGCGATTGCCGCGTGACGTCGCGGACACCGCCCAGCGCCGCGAACATCTCGCCGCGGCGCGAGCGGTCGGGCTCCGTCTTGACGTCACGCAGGATGCGATCGAACAGGGCGGGGCTGGCATCGACGGCCACCGAGAGCACGAGGCCGCGAATCGATTGCGGCAGGTCGCGCCACTGCTCGGCCAGCTTGACCGCCTCGGCCACGAGCTTGGGGTCACGCGCGGTCCACGCGACCGCCCCGATCAGCGCGGCGCGCGTCTGCTCGATGTCGAGATCGTCCGTCGCGGTCGCCGTGAGTCCGGCCCGCGCGGCGCCCGGGCCGAAGGTGCGGCGGAGATACGCCTCGTACTTCCCGCGCAGCTCGCGCGGCACGACCTCATCGAGTCCGGTGGCGATCTCCAGCGCCGGTGGCACCGTGAACCGATCGGCGCCGGCGAGCAGCTTGGGCACGAACGACAGCGCGAGCGCGAGCGGCGTCTTGCCGGTGTACGCGCCCGTCTTCGTATCGAGTACGAGGCTGCGACGCTCGGTCCACGTGAGCTGCTTCCACGCTTCATCGCGCAGCGCGATGAGCTGTGCCGGCGTGAACGCATTGCGGTAGTAGCCGCGGCCGTTGACGTTTGGCATCACCCACCGCGGACACGCCTTCGCGGCGAGCGCGATCGTGCCGGTCGGCCCGTCGAGCATGCCGCACGCTTCCGCGCGCTTGCCGTCACGGTCGTACGCGACGCACACCGGGAGAATCCATGGCTTCGTGGCTCTCGGCGCCGGTGCGCCGGGCGGCACGTAGCGCTGCTGGCTGAGCGTGAGGCTCGGTGAGCTCTGGCAGCTCAGCGTCGCCGTGATCTCGGGCGTTCCCGGTTGGTCGAGGAACGTGGCGAATGCGGCGACGAGGATGTCGTTGCCCGAGGCCTTCGCGATCGCAGCTACGAAGTCGGTCGAGGTCGCGTTGCCGTATGCGCGCGCGGCCAGGTAGTCGCGGACACCGCGCTGAAACACGTCGGGGCCCACGTAGGTCTCGAACATCGCCAGGACGCTGGCTCCCTTGTTGTACGTGATGCCATCGAACACGTTGAGGACATCGTGCTCGACCGCGATCGGCTGGTGGATCTGGCGAGCCGACACCAGGCTGTCGGCAGAGAGTGCACCGTCGCGCACGCGGAGCACCGAGTCCTCGTCGTGCCAGCCAGGCTCGAACTTCGCGGTGGTCTTGTACTGCAGCCAGTTCGCAAACCCCTCGTTGAGCCAGATGTCGTCCCAGTAGACCATCGTCACCAGGTTGCCGAACCACTGGTGCGCGATCTCGTGCGCCGCGACGACGATCCACCAGTAGCGCGCGCTGAGCGACGACCGCGCGTCGAACAGCATCAGCGTCTCGGTGAACGTGATGAGGCCCGCGTTCTCCATCGCGCCAAAACCGGTGGTCACCGGGATCGTCAGGATGTCGAGCTTCTCGTACGGGTAGGGCGTACCGAACCACTCCTCGGTCAGGTCGAGCAGCTTCGTGACCGTCTTCGCTGCGTACGCCGCATCGGCCGCGCGCTTCGCGAGCGTGACGATCCGGACCGGGGTCCCGCCTTTGCTGTTTCCTGCATCGACGATGTCGAAGGGTCCGACGCCGAATGCGATCAGATACGTGGGAAGCGGTTTGCTGCGTGCGAACTCGACGCGCTTCTTTCCCTCGGGGAGCGCGACTTCACTCACCACGGGCGTGTTCGAGACAGCGACGAGCTTCGCGGGAACATCGAGCGTCAGCTTCCACGGCACCTTGTTGTCGGGCTCGTCGAGGCAAGGGAACACCCGTCGCGCGAACAGCGCCTCGAGCTGCGTGTAGACGTAGGAGCCATCACGAACGGTCTGGCGGAACGCACCCGTCGTGCTGATCAGATCGAAGGTGCCGGCGTAGTCGATCATCAGGGTCCACTCGCCGGCGTCGAGGGCCCGCGCGGGCCGCAGCTCGAGCAGCTCGTTGCCGTGGGCAGTGACCGTCAGCGGAACCTCGGAGGACTCCTTGGTCGCGGTCGCCTTGTGGATCTTGAGGCCATGCCCGTGCAGCCACAGCCCGGACGAGGTCTGGTTGATCACGCCTGCGATCGCGATCGAACCGGTGAAGTCGGTGCGCGCCGGATCGATCTCGAGCCGCGCGGTGTAGCTCGTCGGCAGGAAGTTACGCGGCAGTCGAAGCTTCGGAACCGAGGGCGCGACGCTGTCTCCAGCGGGTGTGACCGCGGTCGTCTTCGCGAGCGTGTCGACCACGGGCGGCGTTGCGACCTGCTTGGGTGGGCAGCCAGCAACCAGGATCCCGAGGACCGCGAGGAGCGCGCGCTTCATCGACGCATCGTACGCCCGCGACCTCTCCGATCAACGCTCAGGAGTTGACGGAGTCGATCGCCGCGTTCGACTCCGCGGTCGAGAGCTGGATTCGCACGCGCACCGGTCGGTCCTCCGCGTCGAGGTCGAGGTAGATCGGGAATACGCCGTCACCCCAGCTCGTGAAGAACAGCAGCATCTTGCTGCCGCCGACCTCGAGACCGCCGGCGCCGGCCGGGTTCACGCGCGCCGCGGCGAGTGCGTGGAAGTGGTGCGAGTGTGGACGGAAATCGACGTTGAGCATCCAGTCGTTCTCGGCCTTCAGGATCTCGGCCTCCATCACCTTCGACTCGGCATCCATCAGATCGAGGTCGCGCCAGCCGTAGCCTTCCTTGGACTTCGGTGCCTTCAGCGCCTTCGCGAGCGCGGCGTCGTCGCGGCCCCAGAACACCACGTCCGCGAGCCCATCGAGGCTGTCCTCGTGCTTCCAGTGATCGAGCGCCGCGAGATCGAGGCACGCGAGTCGTGCGAAGTCGACGCCGGCGTCGCCGAGCTTCTTCGACTGGTGAACGTCGCCATCGGCGAGGTTGACCGAGACGTGATCCCAGCAATCCGCGAACCGACCGCGACCGACGCGAGAGCCGGTGATCGTCAGCTCGCGATCGCGAGGCACGTCGGTCCGGACGATCTGCGGTTCGAGCGCTCCGCGCGGCAGGAAGCCGACGAGTCCGATGTCGAAGATGGCGAGCTTGCCCGATGGGCAGGTGATCGACCCGAGGGTCTCGATCGCCGGGCGCTTCGGCGCTGCCGCGGTCTCGACCGCCTCGCGCTTCGGCTTTGCCGCGGGCTTCGCGGCAGGTTTCTTGGCGGCCGACTTCACCGCCGGCTTCTTCGCTGCCGGCTTTTTCGCTGCCGGCTTCTTCGCTGCCGGCTTGTTCGCCGCGACCTTCTTCGGCGCAGGTTTCTTCGTCGTCTTCTTCGATTTGCTCGCCGGGGGCTTCTTGGCCATGGCCAGCAGCTTACGCTTACTCGATGTCGCCGCGGACCATCACGTAGCCGTCATCGGAGCCGATCGACATGTTGCGCATCTGGACGCCTGCGACGGCGGGCAGTGGGATGCTCGTCAGGAGCTTGCTGATCGCAGTGATCTGGCCGGCGAGGCAGACCTCGGTGGCCCTCGCGAGGTCGACCTCGGTCAGGCGGCTGGTGTTGACGACGTCATCGAGGACGTCGACGTGGGTGACCGGGGTTCCGAGCTGGACGGCGATGCCGTAGCCGTTCGAGGCCGGGACGATCTGGAGCTCGATGGCAGCGCTGATCGCGGCCTTCGCGACCGGCACGTCCTGGTTCATGAACGTCGCCATCATGTCGCCGAGGATGACCTTCATCTTGCCGTCGGCCGGGTCCGCGCTGACCATCGGGGGCAGGGTCATCGCGATCTTGGTGGTGTCGAACGTCCCGCCGTGTGCGGGCATCTCGAGGTTGAGCATCCCGATCGCGGTGACCTCGGCCATCATCTCGTTCGCGAGGTCGTCGGCGAGGCCGATCTGCATGCCGGTGCCGGCGTCCATCGTCGGCATTCCGTTGTCGGTGAAGATGAAGCCTCGGCTCGACTCGCTACCGGCGAGCAGGACCTTGGTCGACAGCGTGACGAGCGCGCCGTCCGAGTTGATGTCGATCGTGGTCGGGTCGACCTCCATGATGAGGCTCTTGCCCATGACGTTCATCGTCTGGGGACCGCTGAGGCCACCGAGCGCCTTGTTCATCATCGGCTCCATCGCGAACGGCATCGCCTTGGAGATGATGAAGCCAGCGGCGGTGTCGAGGCGGAGCAGGTTGATGATCGAGCCCGGCAACCCCGAGGCCTGGATATCGAGGCCGGTGATCTGCACGGTCTCGTTGGTCAGCGTGGTCTTGAAGCCCTGCGTGCCGTTCGCGGTCACGACGAGCGTGCCGCCGACGACGACGCGGGTTGCCTTGATGCGGAGCGTGTTGCTGCCGTCGAGGCAGGCGACGGAGTAGCGGGCGCGACCGGGGATGTCGAGGCCATCGATCTGCGCGCGAAACTGGAGACCGGCGTTGGTCGGGATCAGCGAGATCTCGGCGTTCGCCATGTTGACGTCGTCGACGTACATGCGCGCGAAGGCGCAGTCCTCGCCGGTCTCGTCACCCATGTGAACCATCGGCTGGAGCGGCGCGAGCATCGCGGCCATGTCGATGCCTTCGATCATCGGGCCTGCTGCGGCCGACATCTTGGCGAAGGCTTCCTTGGAGACGGCCGCGGTGATCGCGTTCTCGATGTTCGCACCGACGGGGCGGAGCTCGCCGGCGTGGATCGAGCGCGTGTCGTTAGCTTCCTGGCCGGCCGCATCACGGGCGGTCGTGTGAAGCAGCGTTGCGCCCGGCTGAACCTGGACGGCCGCGGTGAACGATCCGTCGGCGGCGACGGTTGCCTGGACGTTGTTGACGAGCACCTTCTCGATGCGCTCGCCGGAGATCTCGTTGGGGGTGACCGTTCCCGTGACGACGATGACGCCCGCGCGATCCTGGATCAGGCTGCGCTGGGGCGAGGTCACCTTGAGCACCGGCGGGTCCTTCAGCTCGCCCGCGGAGTCGGTACAAGCGGAAACCGTGGTCAGCAGGGAGAGACCGGTCATCAGGAGAAGGGTGCGCATGGCTGCGCAGGTTCTCAGCAAGGGGGAGGCCAGCCCCAAGTAGGCTACACCTCACCTGTTTCCCTTCACGATCACGAACAAGTCGTGCTGGTTAGCGGCGGTCAGATACGACGCAGCGCGTTAGATGCTAGCGACTGCCAACTCGATCTTCCGGCGACCGGCGTGGGCGTCCCCAGCGATCGGCTAGTCGGCTAGCCACCGTGCGACCGCTAGCTCACGGTGATCTTGGCGATGCCCTTCGCGGTCAGCGCCGCCGGGAGTCGGGTCCGCAGATCTCCCTGCAGGACGATCGTCTCACCGTCGACAAAGCCGCCGCAGCCCATCGCAGCCTTGAGCTCGAGCTTGTCGACCACGGTCACTTCCTTGCCGCCACGTCCCTTTCGTTCGTACCGTATGACTGCGCGGGGCGGCGGCTTCTTCTCGATGGGTTTCGGGGGCTCCTTCGGAGGTCCGGGCGGCAGCTTTGCGCGCAACGCATCGAGGGCGGCGAACGGCGAGGACGAGTCTTTAGGTTTGGTCATCGCACACGCGAGCATACGCGAGTCCAGCACCCACATCGTCGTCGGAAAACCACAGTTGGAATTGCAAGGACCCCCACTTGATCCAATGCACGAGAGGCGCAACATGGTTCCTACGATGGGAAATTCGACGCGGGACGCGGTGGTGAAGACAGGGGATGTGGTCGAGGGCCGCTACCGGATCATCAAGACGCTTGGCGAAGGCGGGATGGGAACGGTGTTCCTTGCGGAGCACGCCCTGATCAAACGCCGCGTCGCGATCAAGATCCTTCACCCCGAGCTCGCGACAGATGCGGACGTGATCGAGCGCTTCATGAACGAAGCCCGTGCCGCCGGCACGCTCGGCCACCCCAACATCGTCGAATCGACGGTCATGGGGTTCACGCACAACCACGTGCCGTACATCGTGTTCGAGTACCTCGAGGGCGCGCTGCTCACCGACGAGGTCTATCG
>JACCQV010000202.1 GCA_013813945.1 Deltaproteobacteria bacterium
TGTCGCCACGGCCGCGATTGCATGCTCCAAGAAGGACGCAGCCCCCGCCCCCGCATTGACCCCGGTCGCCGTGGCCAAGGAGACCCCGATGTGGAACGTCACGCTCAAGACCCTTCAAGGGAAGGACGCCAGGCTCGCCGACTACAAGGGCAAGGCGCTGATGCTGGTCAACGTCGCCTCGAAGTGCGGCCTGACTCCGCAGTACACGCAGCTCGAGGCACTCCAGAAGGAGTACGGGCCGAAGGGGTTCACGGTGATCGGCTTCCCGTGCAATCAGTTCGGTGGCCAGGAGCCGGGCACCGCCGAGGAGATCGAGGAGTTTTGCTCGACGACGTACGGCGTGACCTTCCCGGTCATGGAGAAGGTCGACGTCAACGGGGATGCCCGCCACGAGATCTACAAGGCGCTCACGCCGGTCCCCGACTCCAGGGGCTACACCGGCGACATCCGGTGGAACTTCGAGAAGTTCGTGGTGTCTGCCGACGGCAGCCAGATCACGCGCTTCCATCCGAAGACCAAGCCCGATGATCCGACGGTGATCGCGGCCGTCGAAGCCGCGCTGCCGAAGTGAGCTACAGCTCGAGGTCGGCCCACATCGGCAGGTGATCCGACGCGCGGACGTCCCGCTCGACGTGATACGCGCCGACCTCGACGCGCCGCGTGTACACGGCATCGAGACGCATGCCGAACCAGGTGCTGGTCGCACCCGAGCCGGTGACGGGCGTCATGAAGCCGCGCATGCGAACGAAGCTCTCGAGTCGATCGTCCTGGGTTCCGGCGGGCACCGGAATCAGGCTGCCGAGCCAGAGGAAGGGCGAGGTGTTCATGTCGCCGGCGATCACCGTCGGCAGGTCGCGTTGATCCGCCGCATCGAACACGGGTGCCAGCTGGTGAACGCGCTCGACGGGATTGATCCGGTTATCGAGATGGACTGCATAGATCCGGACCGGACCGGTCCCGGCATCGAACGTCGCACCGAGTGCAACCCGGCGCGCCGAGTTCACGACGGTGTGGTTGTACGGCAGCTCGGTGATCTCGAGGTCGACGAGCGGAAATCGCGACAGGATCGCAACGCCGTGCGAGCCGCCGTTGGCCAGGCCGTAGCCTGGCGCGTACGCGCAATGAAGATCGAGTTGCTTCGCGGCGGCGCACGCGCGGCTCTCTCCTTCCTCGGGATAGCTCTCGACCTCCTGCAACAGCACGAGATCAGCCGCCGCGAGTGATGACTTCGCGCGCAGCGCTGCCGCGATCTGCTGGGCCTCGATCATGTGGACGTTGTACGTCACGAGCCGGAGCCGCGACTTCTGCGTGAACGCGCTCGGCCCATGTCGACGGGTCTCGACGGTGATGTCGCGCGGCCGAGGGTGGTTGCAGGCAGCGATGACGAGGACGCAGACGGCGGTGATCAGGACGGAGCGCATCCGTCGAGGATCCACCCGTACGTGGTGCGAGCGTGACGGCAAACCGCAGCAGTCTGCGGTTCACCGGGTGTCAGATCGCTGACACGTTCGGCATCACCTGGATATCCGCAAGCACGCCGTAGTGGTCGCTCGCGCAGATCGCATTCTCGCCCTCTCCCTCCCGTTCGGTGAGCACGACCTTGGAGACGTGCACCGTGCCGCGGCCGTCCTTCTTGCGGCTGGTGACGTAGACGTAGTCGATGCGGCGATCGATATCGAGCGAGCGCAACGGGCGCGTGAACTGGTTCTCGCTCGACCACGTGATGCCTTGCTCGGGTCCGTCGCCCGCGCTGCACTCGCGGTGAAGGCGGAGCCACGAATCCTGGAAGTGCGTCCGCCGTCCGCCGAGCGTCGTCAGCCCGCGAAGGAACCGCATCTCATCGCTGTCGGGCGTGGCGTTGAAGTCACCGCACAGGACCTGCGGCGCGCTCTCGTTGGTGCGCTCCGATCGGATCGCCTCATCGATCGCGAGGACCTGACGCTCGCGCGCGAGACCGTCATCGAGGCGGTAGTGCAGATGGGTCGTGTGGATCCAGATCGGCCCACCTTCGGAGTCGACCTCCGCGGAGAGCAACACGCGCGCATCGGCAGGCCGCGGCTCGGGGAGTGGCATCACGCGGGTGGTGCGGATCGACCGGGCGAGGATCGCGATCCCTTCCTGCCCTGCGGGCAGCTTCGCGTGCGCGCCGTCCTCCCACTCGACTGCGACTGCGTAGTGCATCGCCATGCCGAGGGCATCCGCGATCACATCAGCGGTCGTCCGGCCGGACTTGCCATCGAGTGGCCGGACCTCCTGGAGGCAGATCACATCCGGGGCCAGCGCGCGCAGCTGGCGGAGCGCGAGGTCGAGGCGCTGCGTGAGCGGCGGCTCGGTCCCCCACAGGTTCAGGGTGATCACGCGCAGGTTCGGCCCCACGCCGATACCGTACCCTAGGCGCCGCGATAGATGCAGCGGGAGGTCGGCGTCTCGGAGACGACGACCTCGACGAGGCCTGGCAGTCGCGACACGAGCTTGCTCCACCACCACACGGCGAGTAGCTCGCTCGTCGGATTCACGAGACCGTCGATCTCGTTCAGCACCTGGTGATCGAGCAGCCGGACCAGCGGCGCGGCCTGTTCATCGATCTCGGCGAAGTCCATCACCCAGCCACGCTCGGGGTCGATCTCACCCTCGATCACGACCTCGATGCAGTAGCTGTGACCGTGCATGCGGGCGCATTTGTGGCCCTGCGGCACTCTCGGGAGAAAGTGCGCCGCTTCGAACCGGTAGATCCGCTCGAGCCGAGTACGCATGTCGGCGCGCGTTGTAGCCCACTGGCGGCTGCCAGGAAAGTGGCTACTTGCCCTGGAGGGCCGCGATTCGCTTCTTGATCAGCGGGACATCCTTCGCGGTCGGGGACATCTGCACGTACTTCTTGAAGGCCGCGACCGCGTTCGCCGTGTCGCCCTGCTGCGCATAGGCGAGCCCGAGCCCGCGATAGCCCGACGCCGAGCCCAGGGCGATCACCTGGCGGTACGCGACGATCGCGCCATTCGCGTCACCCGCGAACAGCTTCTGGTTGCCGGTCGTGTATGCGGCGCGCGCCTTCGCTGCCTTGGCCCCGTCTGCTTCGGTGCGTGGGAACAGCTCGCTTCGTACCGTCTCGATCGGGACCGTCTTCGTCGGCCGGAGCCTCGGGTTCTTGGGATTCTTCGGAGTCGCGGCGTTCGTCGTCTTGCCGGTGCCGGTCGGGTTCGGTTTCGGGTTCGTCTTCGGCGTGACGGGTGTGATGTCGTCCGGCGGAGGCGGCTCTGCAGCATCTGGCGTCACGGCCGCGACGACGTCGGGGAGCGGCGGCTGCACGACCGGCTCGACGCGATCGGGGGTCGGCTTGTTCGGGGCGTCGGCGACCTTCGGCTCGTCCTTGCCCCGCATCATCATCACGATGAAGATGATCAATGCGAGCGCGCCGACTCCGCCGCCGATCAGCAGCAGCGGCGGTTTCTTCGAGCCGGGAATGGCGCGGTGAGCGTCGGTGGCGACATCGCGCTGCATGCGCGAGCCATCGAACAGCTGCTGTTTCGGCGCCGGCGCCTGGAACGCCGCGGGGTGCGCCGGTGCTGGCTGCGGCGCAACGGGCGTCGCGGTGGCCGGCTGCTTCGCGACGAGCGGCGCCTGCATCGGCGGCGCGTGCACCGGCTGCGAGTGCGGCTGCACGGACGACTGCGTGACGAACGGCATCGGCCCGGTCGGCGCGGCTTGCTGGCGGATGGCCGCCACGATCGGCTCCGCTGCGATCGCAGCGTTCTGCGCGGCGGTGAGCGGCGCGGTCGGCTCATCTCGGAACGCGTTGCTCGGCTCGGGCTGAGCTGGCGCGACGGTCGGTAGCACCGGCGCCGCGACCGCGATCGGGGTGAACGAAGGCGCCCCTCCACGGAGGTCGACCGGCACGCTCAGGTCGGGCGGCTCGTCGGCGCGAAGTGCCAGCTGTGCACCTGACACCGTCGCGTCGAGCCACTCCGAAGACGAATCGGTCGGCTCCGGTGCGAACGACGTGGACGGCGAACGCGTCGCTGCTTGCTTCGCGATTGCCGCTGCCGGCGTGGTCGTTCCTACCGCGGGCTTCGGGGTTCCCGCTGCAGGCGTCGACGGTCCCGCGGGCTTAGCGCTTGCCGCTGCGGGCCTGGCAGCTCCCGCTGCGGGCGTCGGGGTTCCGGCGCCGGCCTTCGGAGCTCCGGCCTTCGCCGGCGAGGTCTTCCATTCTTGCGCGGCGACGTCATCGAAGTCGTCCGGAAGCGACCACCCCGCGGTCTCGGCCTTCGAGTCGACCGGCTTGGTGGCGACGGCGGGGATCCGCTCGATCGCCCCGATCGCCTGCGTCATCTTCGTGCTGACCGCAGGCACTCCACCGGTCGGCGTCTTCGTGCTGACAGGCGTGCCAGCGCCAGCAGGAGCCGCCGCGGGTGCTGGCGCTCCGCCGACGGACGTCGCGGTCGGCTTCGCGGGCGCTCCGCCCACCGACGATGCCGCCGGCTTCGCAGGCCCTCCGCCAAACAACGGCGCCGCCGGCTTCGCGGCCCCTCCACCAAACAATGGTGCCGCCGCCTTCGCGGGCGCGCCTCCCACCGACGTCGCTGTCGGCTTCGCGCCGCTCGCGGGCACGCCACCGACCGGCGTCACCGCCGAGCTCGCGTTGACCGCGGGGACCCCACCGACGGGCGTCGCGGTCGGCTTCGATCCGGGCGGCGCTCCAGGCGGAGTCGTGCGCGCGGGTGCGGCAGGCGTCTTCTCGATCTTGCCGATGGCCTGCGTCATCGTGCGGGACTGACCTGGCGCCGGCGCCTTCGTGGTCGGCGTTCCTGCAGCGGCTGACTTCGCGCCTGTGGTCGCCGGTGCCTGGCTCGCTGACGTGGGATTCCCACCCGCGGGCGTCGCTGCCTGACTGACGCCGCTCGGCTGCAGCCGTGGAATCGGACCTGCCGGCGTCGCGGTCGCGCTCGGCGT
>JACCQV010000230.1 GCA_013813945.1 Deltaproteobacteria bacterium
GCTGCACACGTCGATCGCTGGCTGCGTCGACGGCGGTCCCGCGGTCGGAGCCTCCGGGGCCGGAGCCTCGGTCGTCGGGGCTGTGGCGGGCGCGCCCGTGTCCTCCTTGCCCTTGCACGCGAACAACGAACCGGTGAGCACCACGGCGACGAGGCTGCTGCGCATGTCTCAGGATATGCCGAGATCGCGACGGTGACCTACGGGACCGGCACGCTGAGCTTCAAGGAGAACCGCACGTCGTCGTCGACGATCGTCGCGCTGACGACCCGCGTCTCGAGCGCACGACCGCCGACGGTGAGCTGCGTGTGAGCGGCCAGCTGCTTCGAACGATCGATCGATCCCGTGAGGAAGTACTTCACCCACGCGGCAGCCTCGATCACGGGATTGGCTGCGCTCGCCTCGAGCTCGCGATCGAGCGCCGTGAAGGTCAGGGTGTCTCCCGTCAGAGCCACCTGCGCGCGAACGCCGACCTTGAAGTACGAGCAGCCGCCGCGATCCTGGAAGGCATAGACCTTGAACGGATGCGCGCGATCCGCGGCAACGTAGTCGAATCGTGGTCGGAACTCGCCGCTCGGCGATGGCGTCAGGCTGCGCGTGTACCAGCGCGGCGCGTGGCCGTGATCGATCGACCAGTTCGCGAGCTCCGCGACCGCGCTCCCCGACATGACGACTGCCATGTCCGTTGCGTCATCGCGCGCGGGTGGGAGACCACGACGCACCGGCAGATCCGTCACGAGGTCGACGACGAGCAGCGTGGTCGTTGACCGGAGATCCACCTTGGCGATCGGGACATCCGGCAGACGCAGGTGCAGGCGGGTCAGCTCGCCGAGTCGCTTCAGCAGCGTACCGCGCACGAGCTCGTAGGCCTCGCCGGTCAAGTGCTGGCCGAGCTTGCTCGTGGCGGCGTCCAGGATCACGCGGGGAACCTTGCCGCGGATCTTCTCGGGTCCCCATCGGGACACCGCGTCGTCGAGCGAGGTCGTTGCCTCGGCGGTGAGCTCTGGCCGGACCGAGATCAGATTCTCCGGACCAAAGCCGATGATCAGCGCGGTCTTTCCGTTGCTGCGCTCGAGCCGAGGCTCGACCTCGGCGATGACCGCAAGCAGCGCGACCTCCGCGGCCGCATCGCGAACCTCGACCGTGATCGAGAACCGGACCTTCCCCGCCGCCCCGGCGAGCAGCCGGACCTCGCGGACGGTGCCGGCGATCTCCGGAATCGTGATCTCGATCGGTCCGAGGCTCGGAGCCGGCAGCGCGATCTTCAGCGGCGTGGCGGTCAGCGTCTCGGCGAACAGCGCGTTCGCGCGCTCGAACGGGATCGTGACGCGAACGTCCGCACCGCGCTGTGCGCCGGCGGCTCGGTTGGCGAGCGCATCACGCGCGCTGTGAACCTCCTTGCAGCGGGAACCGCATCCGGACGTGACCAAGGCAAGTGGAAGCACGAGCGCGAACAAGACTTTGAGCATCACGATGACGATTCCCCACGATGTCACCCGGATGACGGAAATGCGCGGCAAACAACCGCGAGAGCGTACAGCCGTGCGCGACCGGCGGATTGACCGATCAACTGCCAGTTCGCGCTCACCGAGGAACTTCCGTTGGCAATCGCACGGTTGACCACCCGAAACCTGCGGCATAAGGTGCGCGGGATATGAAGCTTGCGACGCTGCGCGATGGTTCCCGGGACGGTCGGCTCCTGGTCGTACGCCGCGATGGCCTGACCGCCCTGCCGTCGCCCGATTCGTGGCCGACTCTGCAGCGAGCCCTCGACGACTGGGACGCCGCGGAGCCCGCACTGCGCGCACTGTCCGAGCGACTCGACGCGGGAACGGTCGACGGGACGCCGGTCGACCCCCATCGGCTCGGTGCCCCCCTGCCGCGCGCGTTCGAGTGGATCGACGGCTCCGCGTTCCTCAACCACGTCATCCTCGTCCGCAAGGCACGCAAGGCAGAGCCTCCGGCGACGCTGCAGACGGATCCCTTGATCTACCAGGGTGGCTCCGGAGACCTCCACGGCCCACGTGATGCGATCGAGCTGCACGATCCCGCATGGGGCCTCGATTACGAGTCCGAGGTCTGCGTCGTGCTCGGCGATGTTCCGATCGGCACGTCTGCCACCGATGCCGGCAAGTACGTCCGGCTCGTGATGCTCGCGAACGACTGCACGCTGCGGAACTTGATCCCGGATGAGCTGGCCAAGGGCTTCGGGTTCTTTCAGAGCAAGCCGGCGACCGCGTTCTCGCCGTTCGCCGTCACGCCCGACGAGCTGGGCGATACGTGGCGCGATGGCCGTGCTCACGTGCGCGTGCGGTCGACATACAACGGCGAGGTGATCGGCGACTGCGATGCGGGACCGGAGATGCACTTCTCGTTCTTCGATCTGATCCAGCACCTCGCGAAGACACGCCGGTTCACCGCGGGGACGATTCTCGGTAGCGGCACCATCTCCAACGCCGAGCGCGCACGCGGCGTGTCGTGCCTCGCCGAGCGCCGGATGATCGAGACGATCGAGCAGGGCAAGCCGGCGACGCCCTTCATGGTCGTCGGCGATTGCATCGAGATCGAGGCGTTCGACTCCGCAGGCGTGAGTCCGTTCGGGAAGATCGCGCAGCGGGTCGTCGCGGCAGGAGCGGTCTCGTGAAGCTCGCCCTTCATAACTACTGGCGCTCGTCGGCGAGTCACCGCGTGCGCATCGCCCTCGGCCTGAAGCGGCTGGCGTACGACTACGTCATCGTCAACATCCTGACGCGCCAGCAGCACGTCGACGCATACCGGGCGCGCAATCCGATGGGGCAGGTCCCGGCCCTCGAGATCACCGAGGACGACGGCGCGGTCCACACCATCCATCAGTCGCTGCCGATCCTCGAGTACCTCGAGGAGCGGTTTCCAGAGGTCCCGATTCTTCCGCGCGATCTGTACCTGCGGGCGCGCGCGCGTGGCCTTGCCGAGATCATCAACTCGGGGATCCAACCGCACCAGAATCTGGCGACCACGATCAAGATCAAGGCGCTCGGTGCGGACGAGGCCGTGTGGACGAAGGGCTTCATCACCGACGGCATCATCGCGTTCGCGCGGGCGATGGCCGAGACCGCCGGTCAGTTCTGTGTCGGAGACACGCCGACGATCGCGGACTGCTGCCTGATCCCGCAGCTCGCATCCGCGCGCCGGTTCGGCGTGCTCGGGCCGACGGGCTGGATGCCGAACACCAGCGGTGACCCCGAAGATCTCCAGCGCCTGATCGAGATCGAGGCGCGCTGCCTCGCCCTCCCCGCCTTTGCCGACGCCGCACCCGATCGCCAGCCTGACGCCGTCAAGCCGGCCTGAGTACGAGAGGACATCATGACCAAGCCCGCCCCCCTCGGAATCAAGCGCCTCGAAGGCATCCACTACTACGTCCGCGATCTCGAACGCTCGCGGCAGTTCTACTCGGGCAAGCTCGACTTCGCCGAGACCTGGCGGTCATCGCCGGAGCTCGAGGCGCAGGGCAAGCAGCGCTCGGCATGTTTCCAGGCTGCGAACGTCAGCGTCGTGTGCAGCTCGCCGCTCGGCGAAGGCGGCCGTGCGGCACGGTTTCTCGCGAAGCATCCGGACGGCGTCGGGACCTTGATCTTCGAGGTCGAGGACATCGAGCGCACGTTCGCCCTCCTCGACGAGCGCGGTGGAACGGCGATCGAGGACGTCCAGACGTTCACCGACGACGGCGGCACGTTGCGCCAGTTCTCGATCACGACCCCGTTCGGCGACACGACGTTCCGGTTCCGCCAGCACGGCGGCTACCAGAGCCTGTTTCCGGGTGCCGTGCCCCACACCGGTGGCGGCACGAACAAGTTCGGATTCGAGCAGATCGATCACGTGACCTCGAACTTCCAGACCATGAAGCCGATGCTGCTGTGGCTCGAGCACGTACTCGGCTTCGAGCAGATGTGGGAGGTCGAGTTCCACACGTCCGACGTCGATCCGAACCGCAAGACGGGCTCGGGCCTCAAGTCGATCGTGATGTGGGATCCGGCGTCCAACACGAAGTTCGCGAACAACGAACCGGCGCGCCCATTCTTCAAGAGCTCGCAGATCAACATCTTCAACGAGGAGCTGCGTGGGGACGGCGTCCAGCACGTCGCGCTCACGGTCGGTGACATCCTCGGGGCGGTACGCGGCCTGCGCACGAGCGGGGTCTCGTTCATGCCCACGCCGGGCAGCTACTACGACATGCTGCCGGAGCGCATCGAGAAGAGCGGCATCAAGAGCATCGACGAGGACATCCATGTCCTTCGCGAGCTCGAGGTTCTCCTCGACGGCGATCATCATCACGCATACATGCTGCAGATCTTCCTGAAGGAGAGCTCCGGCCTGTATCGCGACCCCAACGCAGGCCCGTTCTTCTACGAGATCATCCAGCGCAAGGGTGACCGCGGCTTCGGCGCCGGAAACTTCCGTGCCTTGTTCGAGAGCATCGAGCGCGAGCAGTCCAAGCAGGGACGCGCCTGATGCTCGACCGGATGCAGGTCGGAGACGTCGCGAAGAAGCACCACATCCAGCTCCGCGGTTCCGACGGCGAGCTCCGATTCGAGGAGTGCTTCACGCGCGACGGGTTCGACGGCCCGTACACGATCCTCTATCACCAGCGCCGGCCGCACGTGCATCGGCTCGCCCCCGCGAAGCACGGCTGGGCAGCGCCGGTCGCGGTGCCCGAGCGTGCGCTCGCGAAGCGCCACTACAAGACGTTCGAGCTCGTGTCCGGCACCGGCGGTGCTCAGATCGATGCGCGCGTGCCGCTGATGTTCAACCCCGACCTGATCGCGGGGGTCGCGTTTCCGACGGCACCCGATCCGGTCTACATCGCCGATGGTGACGCCGACCAGCTCATCTACATCCATCGCGGCGGCGGCCTGCTGCGCACGTTGCTCGGCGACATCACGTTCGCCCAGGGCGATTACGTGTTCGTGCCGCGCGGCCTGCTCCACCGCTTCGTCCCCACCGGGGACCAGTACTGGTTCTGGTTCTCGCTGACGGGTGGCGTCCACCTACCGAAGCAGTGGCGCAACGAGGTCGGTCAGCTCCGCATGGACGCGCCCTACTCGCATCGCGACTTCAAGCGTCCGGCGTTCACCGGCCCCGTCGACGAGAACATCCGCGAGCTCGTGGTGCGCCGCGCCGGGATCTGGCACGGGTTCACGATGGAGACCTCGCCACTCGATGTCGTCGGCTGGGACGGCACGGTCTATCCGTGGGCGTTCCCGATCTTGAACTTCCAGCCGCGCGTCAGCTCGATCCATCTACCGCCGACGTGGCACGGGACCTTCGCTGCCCGGAACCTCCTGATCTGCAGCTTCGTGCCGCGGCTCGTCGACTTTCATCCCGAGGCGATACCGTGCCCGTACCCGCACAGCAACACGCACTGCGACGAGATCATCTTCTACGCGGACGGTAACTTCACGTCGCGCAAGGGCGTCCAGGCCGGCAGCATCTCGCATCACCCGATGGGTGTTCCGCATGGTCCGCATCCCGGCAGCTACGAGAAGTCGATCGGCGCGACGCGAACCGACGAGATCGCCGTGATGGTCGATACGTTCCTGCCGCTCTCACCGACCGCGGCCGCGCTCGACGTCGAGGATGCCGAGTACCAGGACTCGTTTCTCTAGCCGATCGGGCCGCGACTCCCGGCTCCGAGCTATCGTCCGGACCCACATGCGGACCTCCTTGATGCTCTCGCTCGTACTCCTCTCCGTCGCCTGCAAGGACAAGGACGTTGCGACCGGCGACAAGCCGGCCTCGAGCAAGAAGGGCCACACGCCGGCCGGGACGCCGCGCCCGCAGGACAAGCTGACGGTCACGCTCGACGGCAAGCCCGTGGCGATGGCGACGGCACTCGCGTGGAAGACGTGGGACGGCCAGGTGCGAGTCACCGTCTCGTCGGTCCCCGTCAGCTGCGACGAGGTCACCGGCGATATGCGACGGATCCACGATGGCGAGGTCTCGTTCGACATCCAGCTCGCGCACGCGCTGCAGCCGGACGGCACCCGCAAGCCGATGCTGGCCCAGACCTATTACTCGGGCAGCACGACAGGGATGCTCCGCGTGGTGGTCCCGAGCACGGGGGACGGAACACCGGGCCAGCCGACGACCGCGGAGGTCGAGTTCGAGCAGGCGGCCGCCGGCGAGTCGAAACAGGTCATCAAGGTCAAGGGAACCATCGACGCGCTCGGTTGTGCCGTCCCGCCGCGCAAGGACGTCCCACCACTGCCGCCGCCGATGGCGGGAACGATCGAGATCGCCGGCGTCAAGCTGCCGGTTCGGTTCGCGAAGCTGGACACCTCTCGCGACTGGCCAAAGCTCGAGCTCTACACCGGCGCCGAGGCCTGCAAGGATGTCGCCTTCGCACCACGCAGCGAGCTCGAGGTCGCGTTGACGTGGTTCGACAAGGCGAAGCCCGAAGTCGGCCAGGTCACGATCGATGGCTCGATTCTCGGCAATCTGGCCGATCAGACGTTCGACGAGAAGAAGCTGACCGTGACCCCATTTCCGCTGGCACCCGGCGAGATCGAGATCACCGGCGACATCGTCGTCAGCAACTACCCGGTCAAGCTGGCTGGCAAGGTGACCGCGGTCGTCTGCCCGAAGGAGTAGTCAGTCGAAGACTGAGCCGCGCAGATCGTGTTTTTGCCCGCGCGAAGCAAGGGCAAAAATAACCCTGCGGCGAAGGAACCCCTTTAGCGGGCCGAGCCGAACCGGCGCTCGAGAGCGCTGATGATGCGCGACGTCGCGCCC
>JACCQV010000259.1 GCA_013813945.1 Deltaproteobacteria bacterium
GCACGCGTCGCTCGGCTATCGAACGCCGAGATCGCGGTCGTGCGCACGCTGTTCCGCATGGCCGAGCTGCGCCGCGACGGCGAGCTCTATGTCCAGATCGCGAGGCGGATCGATGCCGTGACCACCGGCGCAGGCGCCTACTCACCGACGAGTCCGAGCCACCGCGCCCCGATGGGTCCGGCGACGCGCGGCTACTTCCGCCGCCGGGTCGCGCGCGTGTTGCGCCGGCTGGCGAGCGCGCGCTCCGCGGACTACGTCTCGATGGCGAGCGCGGTGTTGCTCGCGTACACCGATGACGACGCCGAGCCGCCGCGGCAGTCGTGGGACCACTGGTACGATCGGTTCGCGCGCTATCACGCGTTCAACGACATCCTTTACGGGCGCAGCCCCCGCTACGAGCGGGCGCACCACTACCGCGCGACCTGGAAGTGCAAGGGACGCTATCGCCCCGGCGACCCGACGCCAGCGGTCCGCGAGGAGCGCTATCCGCAGCTCTGGGATGCTGCACCCCAGGCGGTGTGGCGCCTGCTTGGCGCGGCGCGCGCGCTACCCGTGCTCGAGTTTGCGGTCAAAGCCTTGCGCGCGAACCGCGCGTTTGTCGACGCACTGCCGGACGACGCGCTCGCCGGGGTCCTCGCCACGGGGCATCCAGTTGCCCAGCAGTTCGCATTCGAGATGGTGCGCGATCGGCCGATGTCGATCGCCCTTGCGCGTGGTGCGCTCGCGAGCGATCTCGTGGACGCTCACGATTGGGTGATCCGCTGGATCGTGGCGCACGTCGCCGAGGCCTTGAAGGATCCCGAGCTGGTCGCGCTGCTCGTCACCGGCAAGACCGTGGCGATCCGGGACGCCGCAGTCACGTTGCTGCGCGGGCGCACGCTCCCTGACGAGGTCGCGAGGAGCGCCGCGATCCGTTCGCTGTCGATCCTGCTCGGGCTCCGCGATTCCCCCGAGAACAACGAACGCGCATCGGCGGCGGCGGGCGTCCTGCTCCGCGTGCTCGAGGCGCCACTGAAGGAGATCGGGACCGAGGTCCTGCGCGATCTCATTCGCCATCCCCTGCCCGCGCTCGGTGAGCTTGCCGGCGAGCTGATGCTGCGGCACGCAAGACGCGACGCCTTGCCGGGCGACCTGCTCGAGATGCTGCTCGCATCACCGCACGCGTCGGTGCGCCTCCTCGGCGGCCGGCTCCTCGCGCTGACGCCCGCCGAGCTGATCAAGGACGACCCCGAGGCGCTGGTCCTGTTCGCGACGTCGGCGAATGCCGAGCTCCGCGAGGGAACGCGCACGCTGCTCGGTGAGGTCGCACACCGGTATCCCGACGTCGGTCGAGTGGTCGCAGCGCGCCTGGTCGAAGCGCTGCTCGGCCGCCAGCCGGAAGGCACGCCTGCCCACATCGTCTCGCTGCTGCGCGCCGAGCTCGCGCACGTCCTGCCGGTCGTGGCACCCGGGAAGATCCTGAAGCTGATCGGTGCGCTCTCGCCGCACGCGCGCGAGGCAGGCGGCTTGCTCCTGCCGCAGCTCGGGCCCGATGACCTCGGGCTCGACGAGCTCGGGCGACTCGCGAATCACGAGATCCTCGCGATCCGCCGGGGTGCGTGGGCGCTCGCAGTCGCAGCGGTCCACCGGTTCCGTGTCGCGCCGGTCGCGGTGGCGCGGCTCGTCGATTCGCCGTGGGAGGACACCCGGAGATTTGCATTCGCGTTCGTCCGCGAAGAGCTGAAGACCATCACGGCGGACACGATCATCGCGATCTGCGACAGCATCCGCCCCGAGGTCCAGGCGTTCGGCAAGCAGCTGCTCCTCGAGCAGTTCCAGGCCGGCGATGCGGGGACCTACCTCGTGAAGCTGGCGGAGCATCCGTCGGCCAACCTCCAGCTCCTCGTCTCGGGGATGCTCGAGCACCACGTGGCAGGCAACCTCGACCGGATCCGCGTGCTCGCTCCCTACCTCGTGACGGTACTCTCGCAGGTCAACCGCGGCAGGGTTGCCAAGGAGCGCGTGATCGCGCTGCTCCGCCGCGAAGCCG
This sequence comes from Deltaproteobacteria bacterium, assembly GCA_013813945.1. Lineage (GTDB taxonomy): Bacteria > Myxococcota_A > Polyangia > Haliangiales > Haliangiaceae > JABFXX01. The sequence continues at coordinate 2,030 of JACCQV010000259.1, forward strand.
CCGTTTCGGTCGAAGCCGCGACCGTGATCGCGCCGATCCTCGATCGCCAATCGGCGACGATCGCGATCACGCAGAAACACCCGCTGATCTCGACGATGGTCGACGTCGCGACGTCGTTCCCCACCGTGCCGCTACCGATCGCGATCGTCCGGCCGCCACCGTATGAAGGAGAACACTGATGCTGTTCGAGCACCGATATGCGGGCAGCTCGGACGTTCGCCAGGACGACGGCGCAACGGCGATGTCGTTCGTCCCTGACGCTCTCCGCCCGCCGACATACTTCCGCGGTCGGGTTTCCCGCCAGCTCGAGTTCCGCGAGGCGATCAGCGCACTGCACGATGTCGTGACCTCGGACCTGCGGTTCACGCCCAAGGACCGCACCGATTATCTCTCCTGGCGCGAGCGCCAGAGCTATCTCGACCTCGCGTCGGTCACGCGCGATCAGCAAAAGATCTCCGCAGAAATCGCGGCGCTCCAGAAGGAGCTCTCCGAGCTCGACGAGCGATCGTCCGGTCGTCGGCGCGCGTTCTACAGCCAGCGCGCGAAGTACTTCCAGTACCTCTACGAGCGCGACAAGGAGCTGTGGTTCAAGCTCGACCCCGTGATCACGGTCCACCCGGACCAGATCTTCTTCGAGTGCTTCTCGAAGGACGAGTCGAGCTACGGCCGGCTCGCGGCGTCGTACGAGGTCTTCGAGGAGCTCGGGGACCGTGCGAACGGCACGACGAACATCGATTACTCCGAGAAGCTGTACGGCGAGTTCCAGAAGATCCGCAGCTACAAGACCACGACGCTCGACATCGATCCGAGCGGCTTTGATGTCTCGACGTCGATGGAGGAGACCTACCGCGAGGTCAAGATCGACCTGCCCGACACCTGGGTCCGTGGCTTCCTCCAGGTCAGCTCCGCGGCGACGCTGCCGGCGCACGTCGTCGAGCTGCATCCGATGGACGTCCACAACCTGTGCTTCCTCCTCCGCCGGAACAAGGAGCTGTTCGGACCGCGTTCGCTCCGGTTCCAGCTGACGCCCGGCGCGCCGGTCAAGATCGTCGTCGATCCGTGGGCCACCGTGCTCGAGTAGAAGAAGCACGTCGAGCTCACGTACCTGGGGC
>JACCQV010000296.1 GCA_013813945.1 Deltaproteobacteria bacterium
ACCGTCGCCGGCGTGCTGCCACCTCCGCGCGCGAAAGCTGCCACGGGCCTGCCGCCGGCGCGGGCCAAGCCGCCGAGCGCACCACCGCCGATTCCAGTGAAGCCGACGACCATGGTCGCGGTCGTCCCGCCACCGCCACTCGTCGCGACCATGCTGCCGATCCGAGCCGAGACGGATCCCGGCGATCTGCGCGAGACCGTGGAACGTGAGGCCATGACGATCGCGCGCGACGGCGGAGCGGGCGGTTCGGTCGGTGACAGCACCGAGGCGAGCATCGCGTTGCCCGAAACCGCCGCGATCGAGGAGCACACCGACCTCGCGGCTCCGCCGATCCCGCCACTCGAGCCGCGCGATAGCGCAAGCGACATCCAGACCTCGATGCAGCGCAAGCTGACAGCGAGCGAGCTCATGGCCACCGTCGCACGCGAGAGCCAGAACGAGATCGAGACGATCGCTCGCGAGAAGATCAGCGCACGAAACCTCGCGGTCGGCGACTCGACATCACCCGGGATCAGCGCGGACGCGGGACGCCGGCCGAGCCTCCGGGAGATCAACGATCAGGCGGAAGCACCGACCGCCCCCGCACCGTCGAAGATCTCGGTCTCGACCGCGTCCGACTCTCTGCCCCCGCCGAAACCCGACGAGGCCGTGGCTGCGGGCCCGACCCCGGCGTGTCCGCAGTGCGAGGCTCCGATGGCCTGGGTCGAGGAGCACCTGCGGTTCTACTGCAAGAGCTGCCGGATGTACTTCTAGGCCCGGCATGCGCGCAGCACGCACGCAGCCGCAGCCGCCGCGGCGACATGCTTCAGGCTGTGGCCGGAGATCGCGATCAGCTCGAGCAGCTCTGCATCGTGGGCGCCGAGCACGCGCGCCGTGACGAAGCAGACGACCGCCGCGAGGAGGTAGCGTGCGGCGATCCGCCCGGGCGCGACGAGCGCGAGCAGCGGAGGGAGCGCCACACCGAGCAGCTGGAGAGCGACGTATGGCGCCATGTTGCCGCCATCGGTGGTTCCCCCCGTGAGGACCCAGTAGCCGACGGCGAGTACCGCTGCGAGCGGACCGAAGCCATGAACGACGCGACCTGCGCGCGCCCCCACTCGATCGTGGACCACCGCCGCCAGGACCAGCATCAACGTCACCCCGATCGGTGCCCAGTCGAGCGCCAACGTCGTGTCGCTCGGTGCCCAGTGGTAGATCGCCGAGCCGACGCCGATCGACGCGACGGCGAGCGCGAGCCCCGGCACGTGAGGCAGCCAGCGCAAGGCGACACCGATCAACGCGAGGTTCGAGAGCACATCGCCGGCGTGCGGGATGCCGAACCAGCGGCGCTGGTCGGCGTAGTCGTGAAAGCCCTCGCGGCGCTCGATCGGCCCGAGCATCACGACACACACCGCCGCCGCGATGATCGCAGCGCCGGTCAGCCACGCGGCGGCGCTGCGGCGGGTCACGTCACAGCGTAGCGCCCAGCAGGCCGGCGCGGGGTAGGATGCCGGCGCGTGGGCACCCTCTTCCTGATCCGGCACGGGCAGGCATCGTACGGCGAGGCCGATTACGACCGGCTCTCCGTCCGCGGGCAGGAGCAAGCGCGTGCACTCGGACGCTGGCTGACGTCGGCAAAGATCGATGAGGTCTACAGCGGTCCGCTCCGTCGCCAGGTGCAGACGGTGAGCTTCGCGACGGAAGCGGCGACCGCACTCGGCACCACGCTCCCCGCTCCGACCGAGCTACCGGAGATGGCGGAGTACCCGGCGTTCGAGATGCTCAAGCACTTCGTGCCGCGACTCGTGGAGCTCGACGCGAAGTTCTCGGCGATCGAATCCGGCCCCACCCCCCGCCTCCTCGACGAAGCGTTCCACACGATCCTCGCGCGCTGGGCGAGCGATGAGTGGCACGTCGAAGGTCTCGAGCGCGTGTCGGAGTTCGTCGCTCGCGTGCGTGGCGGACTGACCCGGATGCTCGGCGCCGCGCGGGCGGGCGCCCGGATCGCGTGCGTCACCTCGGCGGGCCCGATCGGGGTCGCGGTCGGGCTGACGTTCGGGATCCCCGACGCGCGGATGGTGCGCACCAGCATCGTGATCCGCAACGCGTCGATCACCGAGCTCCGCTTCCGCACGCAGGACTTCGCCAGATCCGCGGCGTACAAGCCCGAGCAGGTCTCGCTCGTGACGTTCAACCTGACCTCGCACCTGACCGACGAACAGCACACGGAGAGATAGATGGACTTCGATCCGCCCGAGACCGTTCGCCCCCTGCTCGAGAAGATCGAGAAGTTCATCGCCGACATCGTGATGCCCGCCGAGACCGATGTGCTCGAGCACGGCTTCGCCGCGTCGACGACACGCCTCGGGGAGCTGCGCGCACAGGTCAAGGCCGCAGGCATGTGGGCACCACAGCTGCCCAAGGACATCGGTGGCCTGGGTCTGTCGCTCGTCGAGCACGGGCTGGTCTCCGAGCGTCTCGGTCGCTCACCGATCGGACACTACGTGTTCGGTGCGCAGGCTCCCGACGCCGGCAACGCCGAGATCCTGCACAAGTTCGGAACCGCCGAGCAGAAGGCAACCTGGCTCGAGCCGCTCGCGCGCGGCGACATCCGCTCGTGCTTCTCGATGACCGAACCCGAGAACCCGGGCTCGAACCCGACGCTGCTGTCGTGTCAGGCGCGCCGCGACGGTGACCACTACGTGATCGACGGCCACAAGTGGTTCACCACGGCAGCGGACGGCGCCGCCTTCGCGATCGTGATGGCCGTGACCAACCCGGAGGCATCGCCGCACGCGCGCGCCTCCATGATCATCGTGCCGACGAGCACGCCCGGCTTCGAGCTCGTGCGCAACATCAAGATCATGGGCGACCCAGGCTCGGGCTACGGGAGCCACGCGGAGATCTGGTATCGCGGCGCCCGGGTGCCCGTCGAGAACCGCCTCGGCCCGGAAGGCGCGGGGTTTCTGATCGCGCAGGAGCGCCTGGGCCCCGGCCGCATCCACCACTGCATGCGGTGGATCGGGATCTGCGAGCGCGTGTTCGATCTCATGTGCTCGCACATCACGCGCCGGAAGATCGACGACGAGAAGACCCTGTCGTCACGGCAGATCGCGCAGGCCTGGGTCGCCGAAGCGCGCGCCGAGATCAACGCATCCCGCCTCATGGTGCTCCACGCTGCATGGACGATCGAGAAGAAGGGCTTCGATCGCGCACGCGATGAGGTCAGCGTGATCAAGTTCTACGTTGCGGACGTCATGCTGCGGCTGGTCGATCGCGCGATCCAGCTCCACGGTGCGCTCGGCATCACGAGCGATACGATCCTGTCGCACTACTACGTGCACGAGCGCGGCGCGCGGATCTACGACGGTCCGGATGAGGTCCACAAGATGGTCGTCGCCAAGCGGATCCTCGCGCGCTACGGAGCAGAGCGTGATCGTCGATGAACCCAGGCCCGTCCGCTCCGGCGAGGAGCTCGACCTCCTCAAGCTGAGCGCGTTCCTCGACAAGGAGCTCGGCGTCTCCGGGGCGGTCACCGTCGAGCAGTTCCCCGGCGGCCACTCGAACCTGACCTACCTCGTCCGCCATGCGGATCGCGAGTACGTGCTGCGCCGACCCCCGTTCGGCAGCAAGGTGAAGTCGGCACACGACATGGGACGCGAGGTCACGGTGCTGTCCAGCCTCGCGCCCGTCTACGATCGTGCGCCGCGCGTGATCGCGTACGAGGGAACCGGAGACGTGCTCGGCGCGCCCTTCTACCTCATGGAGCGCCGCCGCGGCGTGATCCTCCGCAAGGATCTGCCCGCCGAGCTCGCGAGCGATCATGCGCGCGTCCGCCGCGTCTGCGAGATCCTGATCGATGCGCTCGTCGATCTGCACGCTGTCGATTACAAGGCGGCGGGCCTCGGCGACTTCGGCAAGCCCACCGGGTACATCGAGCGTCAGGTCACCGGGTGGACGGAGCGCTACAACAATTCACAGACCGATGATCTGCCGGCGATCACCGAGGTCGCCGCGTGGCTCGCGACGCACCGCCCCGCCGACGGTGCTCCCGCCCTCATCCACAACGACTTCAAATTCGACAACGTGATCTTCGATCCGTCGCTCGAGAAGATCACCGGCGTTCTCGACTGGGAGATGACGACGATCGGCGACCCGCTGATGGACCTCGGGACGTCCCTCTCGTACTGGGCGCAGGCCAGTGATCCTCCGGCGTACCACCAGCTGCCGTTCGGACCGACGGCGCGTCCCGGCATGATGACGCGCGAGGAGGTCGCGCGGCGGTACCTCGAGCGATCGGGCCGCTCGACGAACGACCTCGTCTTCTACTACGCGTTCGGTCTGCTCAAGACCGCGGTGATCGCGCAGCAGATCTATTACCGGTTCGCGAAGGGCCTCACCACGGATCCGCGGTTCGCGACGATCGTGTTCGCCGTCCGCCTCCTCGCCGAGCAAGCCCGCACCTCGATCGATCGCAACGCGATCTGACCAGAGAGAGATCGTTCGTGCACGTGCCACGTGCCACGTGCACGTCCACGTACACGATCTGGCACCGGAGCGGACCGCACCACTGCACCGGACTGCCTCGGACTGCACCGCACTGCACCGCACTGCACCGGACTGCACCCGACCGCACCGCGCAGGACCTGTGCAAGCCGGAACATAGGTGGCATTTCCCCTGAAGTGCCACCCATGTACCCGGTTTGCACCACCGCCGAGGCAGCAACAGCCGCACGCGCCCGGACGGCACGGCATCGGGTGGTGGTGGTCCGGGGCGACGACTCACGTGAACGAGCACGTGACACGTGCACGTGTACGTGTACGTCCTCGAGGATCAGCGCTGGATCTCGATCAGCCAGGCATCGTGCTCGGTGTCCTCGCGGACCTCGACGCGTGGATCGCCATCCCGGAAGATCAGGATCCGCTTGCCATCGACGTCACTCGGTCGCGGCTGTCCCCACTTGTGGATGAACAGCTGGAGCAGCGTGTTCTGCGCGTCGGGGTGCGCCTTGTAGGGGATCGCGAACCGGAGCTCGCGGACGCGGGCGCCCGCGGTGCCGAGCATGATCTTTGTCGACGTTCGCTCCCACTCCGTCGGGAGGAGCGTCAGGAGAATGTCGCGCTCCTTGTTCGGCACGCCGAGCTCGGTCGGGAACATCTGCTTGACCTCGTCGATCGTGCTGCCGAGGACCGGGACCGCCTCGAGGACGTCGGGCTGATCGCCGAACAGTGCGGCCGCGGGCAGATAGTTGTCGAACGCGAGGTCGTGGCTCGAGCCGAGGGCATCGCGCAGGGTTGCGCGCCAGCCGGTGGTGGGATCGGGCCACACCGACACGGTCTTGCCGACCGGCTCGATCGCCGTGAGCCCGGGTCCCCAGGCCTCGGCGATCAAGTTCTCGGCGTGGGCCGGCAGGTTGAGATAGATCGCGCGCACCGTGCCGAGCTTGTCGTCGGTCGCGACGTACTGGCGAACGCCGTCGACGCCGGTCGCGATACCGGCGCGCACATCGACCAGGCCGGGGGCTTGCTTGCGAGCGTCGGCGAGCTTCATCCCGACGCGCAGGTTCGCGAGGAGCCCTGGCGGCACGACGTGCGCGCCGAAGTACTCCGCGTTCAGCACGTGATAGGGCACGTAGTCGAGGAAGCAGTTGCGCTCGAGGCAGTCGAGCTTGACCTTCCAGCCGGTCGACTCGCTCGCCCAGCTGATCTCCGGTTGCCCGAGCGCGTCCTTCGAGATCTGGGGCTCGCCCCACGCGCGCGTCAGCAGATCGCGTGCGGTCTGCCCCTGCACGACGGCGAGGATGCTGGCGACGGTGCCGGTGTCGACGCGGACCTCGAGCTTGACGTCACCGACGCCCGAGTCGAGGACGAGGTGCTCGCGCACGCCGCGGTGATCCTCGCGTAGCCCTGGAACCAGCGAGCGCGCCTGCGCCACCGTCATCCCGGGACGGATCTTCGCGAGGCCCCCGGGCGGCTCGATCCGCGGCCCGAAGTACTCGGTCGTCGCTGCGGGCGCCGAGTTGCACGCGGCGATCGCGAGCACGGCGAGTGCAACTGACCTCACCACTCCAGGCTGCCCCGAAGGGAGCCGGACGACAACCAGCTCGGGGCGAATCGCCCCGAGATTCAGCGCAGCTCGACGAGAAGCTCGTTCGCGCCGTCGACGTGCACCTGCACGCGGGTCTTCGCGGCCGGGAACGTCATCACGCGCTGGCCACGCTGGATCTGCTCCTGCCCCTTGCCCCACTTTGCCTCGAGGACCTTCACGAGGAGGTCCTTGTGCGCGAGCGTATCGAACGGCAGCGCGAACACTGCGGCGGCGGTCTTGCCGGTGCGTGGGTCGAACGACAGACCGATCATCGTCAGGGCGGTCGCGAACTCGGTCGGCGGCAGCGCCACCTTCATGCCGGCCTTCGAGGTCTGCAGCTTCGGGTAGACCTTCGCGAGCTGATCCGGGGTCAGGCCGATCAGCGGCAGCGCGAGCTTCTCGCCCGTCCCGAGCAGCGACATCACCGGCATGTACTCGGTGAGCTGCAGGAGCTGGAAGTTCTGGTCGTAGCGCGCGCGCCAGCCGGTGTTCGGGTTGAACCACGTCGGCTTCGAGTCGACGTCGGTCGCCGGGCCCCACGCGGCACTCATCAGCTCGCCGGCATTCGGCGGCAACCCTGCGACCACGACGGAGCGCACCAGGCCGTCTTTCCCGACGTCCACGGTGAGCCGAACATCTTCCGGACCGGCCGGCACCTCGGCGCCGCTCGCGAACACGGCGGCGATCTGATCGCGCGTCATCCCGAGCTTGATGCTCCCCAGCGCTGCGGGCGGCGCGACGCTGCGACCGAAGAACGCCGGGGTGAGCGAGCGATGAAATGCGAGCCGGCACAGCGCCTGGCGGCACGCGAGATCGACGCGCCACTCGCCGGCGCTCCACGAGGTGATGCCCTCGCTGGCGGCATTCACGGCCTTCGAGGGCTTGCCCCACTGCTTCGTCAGCTTTGCGACGAGGCCCTTCTCCGGGGCCTCGATCCCGATGCGCGACACTACGTTGTCGGCGAGCAGCACGTAATACTTCGTTCCCCCCGGCGCCGGCTTGATCAGACGCTTGCGATTCGCCGCGTCCTGGTACGTGTCGTCGACCTCGAACGAGCGCAGCGCGAGCTTTGCGTCTTCGATGCTCATGCCTACCTGGATGCCGGCGAGGGCCGCCGAGGGCTCCACCTTGGTGGCAAACAGTGACGGATCCCCGGCGGAGGCCACCGTGGACAGAGAAATACCTACAACAGCCATGGTGGCCGTGATCACCCGCATCCCTACCTGGATCTTCGATCCGCGATGATCGCGCAAGCGAATTCAGCGCGCGAGGGTCCGAAGTGCGTCGGCGAGGATCGTGAGCGCCGACCTCATCTCGATTTCTGAGAGGAATGCGTATGCGATCCGGAAGCCATGAAGGTGCGCAGCCCCGATGAATGCTGCCGACGCATTGCTGATGTGAACACCCCGACGCGCGAGATGCGACTCGAGTGCCGACATGTCGACGCTGCGCGGCAGCTCGAGCCACAGCGTCGGACCGCCGCCCGGGCGGGTCCAGCGGACCCCGTCGGGCATCATCTCCTCGAGCGCTGCCAGGCACGCCGCATAACGCGTATCGAGAGCGCGTTGCAGTGCGGCGAGGTGGGTGTCGTAGTAGCCGCGGTCGAGGAACTCCGCGACCACCGCTTCGGTCAACCACGCGTTGCCGAGCGTGGACAGGCGCTTCATTGCCACCAGCGTCGGCACGAGCTCCGGCGAGGCGGCCACGAAACCGACCCGCAGCGATGGCAGCAACTTCTTCGTGAACGAGTTCACGTAGAGGACGTTCTTGCCGCCGAGCATCCGCAACATCGGCCGGTACTCTCCGTCCGACATCATGTCGCTGCCCCAGTCGTCCTCGAGCACGGCCACCCCGTGGCGCTGGCACAGCTCGAGGACACCGCGCAGCTCTGCGCTCGAGTACGAGTATCCCGTCGGATTGTGAAAGCTCGGGATCAAGTACGCGAGTGAGGGCCTCGTCGCGAGCGCTCGATCCCACACCTCGAGATCGATCCCGCCAAATGGATCGAGCTGCATCCCGACCAGCTCGTTACCCAGGCTCTCGAACAGCAGCTTCGCGTACGCATACACCGGTGACTCGACCGCGACCCGCTTCGTCGCGAGGGACCGCGCCACGATGTCGAGCGACTGCTGCGATCCGGTCGTGATGATCACGTCATCGGCGTCGACATCGAGGCCACGTGCGGACAGTCGCTTCGCGATCGCCTCCCGGAGCGGACGATAGCCCTGGGCTTCGTACTGGGCGGGCATCTTCTCGCGGAGGACCGAGCGCGCGCACTCCGCGATCCGCTCGGTCGGCAGCAGCTCCGGATCGATGAACACCGTGGACAGCGCGGTGGTGCCGCGGCCCGGCAGATCGGGCTTCGACAGCGGGGGGGGAACGAGCTGCGGGAGCGGCACCCGCACGATCGGCGTGGGCGCCAGCGTCCGGTTCGCCGCGAGCACGAACACCCCTTCGCGCTCACGCGCCTCGACCAGGCCTCGCGCGACCAGCTCGTCGTAGGCGGCTTGCGCCGTGTTCTTCGACAGCCCGAGCTGCTTCTCGAGCGCGCGTACCGGTGGCAGTCGACTGCCGGCCGGGAGCCCACCGCCGGAGATCTCGCGCTGGACACTCGCGACGATGTCGGCGGCGGTGGCCCTGCGCGAGCCCGTGGCCACGTGAAGACCTACATACGGAGACCGGGACATGCCGGCATCTTCACCCCGCTGTCCCCCCCCCGCGAAGGGACAACGCCGGGAGGGCCATCGGGTCAGCATTCCATCGGGCATGGTACGGTTCGCTCGATGTCGGGTCGTAGCTTCGCGCTCAGTCCAGGCAAACGGGTCCTCTACCTGACGAAGGAGCCCGACAAGATCCGCGATCAGCTCGCCGGGACGCTGAGCCTGCGGATGAGCGAGCTATCAGCCGACGAGCTGCTCGACGACATCAACACCGATGCGATGACCCCGGCGTGGGTCTGCTTCGACTACGACCCCGCGGACATTGCGACGAATGCCTACGCCGGCCTCGTGATCGCCGGGCAGCGGCTGATCCCGCCGAACGCGCTGAAGGATGGCGGGTTCGAGGTCATCGTGGCGGGCGCGCAGAAGGGCGTGGGCTCGAGCCGAGAGACTGCCGCACAGTGTGAGGTCTTCTCGGGGAGCAAGCTCGCGATCGCGTCTTCGTTCGCTCCGATTCACGCGCGCAACAACATCAACATCGGGCAGCTGATGGGCGACCACGCCATGCTGCGCCGGCTCGAGAATGGTGAGTCGATTCCGCTCTCCGAGTTCACCCGTGGCCACGATGCAATCACCGCGTTGATCATCGAGAGCGGCGGACTGTTGCCGTTCTGCGCGCGCCTCCACAAGGGCGAGATCGTGGTGCCGCCGACCGGCACCGGCAAGCGGCCGATGACGCTGACCGAGAAGATCCTCGCCGCCAAGCTGCTGCCCGGCCAAGGCGAATACGTGAAGCCCGGTGACGCGGTGCTGGTCAAGGTCGACGCCGGCTACTCGCACGAGTTCACCACGGCCCAGGTCGACTTCTTCCTCGGCGAAGAATACGGGACTGGTTACAAGGTGCAGAACCCGGCCAAGTTCGCCGTGTTCGAGGACCACCTGATCTACGCGACGGGCGTCGCCTCGATGGCGAAGTTCGCCGACAAGATCCAGAAGCTCCGTGATGCCCAGCGCGACTTCGCGGCGCGAACCGGCGTCCGCAACTACAACGCGATCAACGGGGTGTCACCGGGGATCTGTCATCAGGTCGCGCGTGAGCAGTTCATCGATCCAGGTGACTTCGTGCAGGCGACGGACAGCCACACCTGTATGGGCGGTGCGTCCGGCGCACTGTCGTGGGGCGTCGGCTCGACGGAGTACGCGGCGCTGTTGTTCTGGGGCTTCACACCGATCGCAGTGCCCGAGTCGATCCGCTTCGAGCTCGAGGGCCGGCTGCGGCCCGGCGTCGCGGCGAAGGACGTGATGCTGCACATCCTGGCGACGTACGCGAAGCGCGAGGACACGCTCAACCGCGTGATGGAGTTCGGCGGCGAAGGGCTGTTCGCGCTCTCTCCCGACGAGCGCGCAACGCTCGCAAACATGGCGACCGAGTGCTCGGCACGCGGCTCGGTGATGGAGGTCGACGACACGATGCTGCGCTGGATCGCGGAGCGCCGGCCTGGCGTTTCGATCGACGAGCTGCGGAAGAAGGTCGTCACGCCGGACCCAGGTGCGCACCACGAAGGCGGCGTGCACGTCATCGATCTCGCCGCGATCGCTCCGATGGTGGCGACTCCCGGAGATCCGGATCACGGCGTCGCGAGCGATCCCAAGAACGGCGCCCTGATCCCTGAGATCGGGACCGTCAAGATCGACATCGCGTACGGCGGCTCGTGCACGGCGGGCAAGCGCGATGACATCGAGATGTACGCGCGCGTGATGGCCGAGGCCGAGCGCGAGGGCAAGAAGATCCCCGACGGTGTGCATTTCTACATCCAGTTCGGATCGCAGGAGGTCGAGGCCTACGCACAAGCGCAGGGCTATACCGATCTGTTCAAGCGAATGGGTGTCGAGGTGATCAAGCCCGGCTGCGGAGCCTGCATCGGCTGCGGCCCAGGAGTCTCCGAGCGTGGTGACCAGGTCACCGTGTCGGCGATCAACCGCAACTACAAGGGACGCTCCGGTCCGGGCCGGCTCTACCTGGCCTCTCCGCTCACGGTAGCGGCGTCCGCCGTCAGCGGCCAGATCGTCGAGTACAAGGACGGGATGTTCGCGGGCAAGAAATAGAATGCCGACGAAGAAGAAGCCGGCGAAGAAGGCGGCCGCGAAGCCTGCTGCGAGGAAGAAGACGGCGGCGAAGCGTGCTGCGAAGAGTAAGCCTGCAGCGAAGAAGCGAGCGGCGGCGAAGCCTGCACCGAAGAAGAAGCCTGCACCGAAGAAGGCGGCGGCCAAGAAACGAATTGCTGCAGCCAAGAAGCAGAGTGCTGCGCCCAGAAACCGCGTCAAGGACGCCGCGGCGCCCAGGTATGTCCGCCCTGCTGGCAGTGGTCGGGTGGTCGAGATCCTCGACGACGAGCAACCGATCGAGGCGCTGCGCCGCTACCTCTCGAAGATCCCGGGGATGGCGTCCCTCCAGGAAGGCCAGGTCGCGCTTGGCTCGGCGCAGCTCATGCTGTTGCCGATCGCGCGCGAGCATCGCGGCGGAGCGGAGGTCAAAGCTCTCCTCGATCTCGTGCTGTCGCGGTGGACCGCCTTTCCCGAACCCGATGGCTTTCACGCGCAGGAGTTCCTGCGCAACGCCTTCGCCGCCGTCGGTGGGGATCCCGACCGGATCGCACGCCTGATCGAGCTCGTGCCCGACGAGCCATCGCCGGAGCTGTGGTTCAACATCGCGTGCGCGTATGGCGTCAGCGGGGAGAAGCCGCTGATGCTCGCCGCCCTGCGTGCTGCGATCGCAGGCGGAGTGACCGCAGCGCAGGTCCGCCGCGATGACGACTTCGCCGGGTACCTCCACGACGACGATGTACTCGAGCTCCTGGATGGCGCGCGCGCCCCGGTGATTCCGGTCGACATCGAGCCTCACGTCGAGTCGGTCCGCGATGCGCTCGATGCACTCGTGTCGACGCTCGCGGAGCTTGGTCAGCATGGCAAGCTCAACCCGCCCGCGAGCCTCGACCTCGTGCTGTCGGCCGAGCGGGTGAGGAAGATCCAGCTGCCGAACGACTACCGCGCGCTGCTCACGATCGCGGATGGCTTCGCGATCTGGGACAACGAGTTCCTGGGCACGAACGACTTTCGCAGCGACACGGCGCTCGCAAAGAGCGCGCGCGCGTATCTCGAGATGTCGGCTGGCTACGGTGCCACCGGCATCGATGAGTGCGTCCCGATCGCGAACTGGGGCCAGCCGAACGACTGGCTGCTGTTCGACCCGCGCGGCAAGATCCGCGGCGGCGAGCCCGGCTACGTGCTGATGCTCAACGCAGACGAGCTGCCGATCGATGACCTGGTCGCCGCGCTCGACCGGGTCGCACGGATCGCGGCCGACGTACTCGGCACGAATTAATCCCAATGCTGGTCAGTTAGCGCGTTCCGGCGTCGTGCCCGTGCCACGTGACACGCGCACGAACGACCTCAACTGACCAGCATTGCAATTAATCCTTGTCGCGACCGCCGCCGCCGATCCAGCCCTTGCGGCGGAACCAGATCAGGATGACCCCGGCGACGGTGGTCATCAACGCGAGCGCGAACGGGTAGCCGAAGAACCAGCGCAGCTCGGGCATGTTGAGCGGACTGGAGTCGGGGCTGAAGTTCATCCCGTAGACCCCGGCGATGAACGTCAGCGGCAGCATCACCGTCGACATCAGCGTCAACGTCTTCATCACCTCGTTCATCCGATTCGATTGCACGCTGAGATAGGCGTCGAGGAGCGAGCTGATCAGATCGCGGTAGCTCTCGATGATGTCGTTGGCTCGCAGGAAGTGATCGTAGACGTCGCGATAGAACGGAATGGCGTCCGCGGGAATCTCGCCGAAGTCGCCGCGCGACAACCGCAGCAAGATCTCGCGCTGATGAATGCTCATCCGTCGCAGATCCTGGAGCGTGCGCTTGAAGCTCAGGACGCGCGTGAGCACTCGCTTGCCCCTCGGGGTGCCCGCGGTGGCGAGGATCTCGATTTCGAGCTCTTCGAGCTCGGTGTCCATCTGCGAGATCACCGGAAGGTAGCGATCGATGGCGCGGTCGAGAACGGCGTGTGCGAGCCAGGCCATACCCTTCTGCATCAGCCGCGGCGAATGATCCAGCTCCGTGCCGATGTCATCCGAGATCAGACCATCGCGGTCGTGCGTGACGAGCCAGTTCTCCCCGATGAGGATGTCGATCTCGACAAGCTCTAGCTCGTCCTCCGTCTTGCCCGCGATGCCATGGATCAAGACGTAGAGGTACTCGTCGAAGTCATCGATCTTCGGGAGTGACCGCGATCCCCAGACATCCTCGATGGTCAGCGGGTGAATCTTCAGGACCTCGCTCAGGAGCGCGTCCGCGTCCGGCGAGTGACGTTCGAGCTCGATCCAGATTCGCTTGTTGGCAGCCAGCGCGGCGCGGATCTCCGCGGCATTCGTCGTCGCCGTCAGCTTTCCGTCTTCCAGGATGCGCGCGAGCATTCAGTGGCCCCTGACCTGGCGGACGATCTCGTGCAACACGCTCGTCAGTGCGCGAGAGTCCTGCCCCTTGCGGAACATCGGACGCCCGGGAGCCATCGTACCCGGTTCGTCGCCCTCGCCGTCCGAGAGGAACACGATCCGCTCGGCGAGCTCGGGCTTCTTCTGGACGATCCACGTGTACAGGTCCGCACCGCTGCCGTCGTCCATCTGCCAGTCCGAGACGATCGTGTCGAAGTCCTCGTGATGCAGCAGTACGATCGCGGCGTGGCCGCTCTCGACGCGGGTCACGGCAAACCCGCTCTCGACGAGGAAGTCGCCGATCACCATCAGCAGAACGGGCTCATCGTCAGCGAGCAGGAGTCGCGGAGAGGTGGTGTCGACCCCCTCGAGTGCATCGCGCGTCGCCTCCAGCTGAGTGCGTCGTTTCACCGCCGCGAGAGCGACCCGCACGATCTCCGCGGGCCTGTCCATGGAGACCGAGAGGCAGCGACCGGCCACCATCCGATCGAAGTCGGCGGGAATCTCGGAGGACACGAACACGAACTGATCACGGAGATCGTAGCGGCGCTGCAGCGACCACCGGTAGACCTCGCCGCCGACGGGATGCTCGGCGTCCCACGGCGCGACGACCACCGAGACCGGGCGATCGCCTTCGAGCAGCGCCTGGGCACGGAACCCCGTGACCGCGGTGACGACCTCACAACCACTCGCCTCGAACAGGCGTGTCATCACATCGAGCGCGTCGGCATCGTCGTGAATGACGAGGACGGTAGGCCGGGCCATCGACACAGTGGCGCTCATTATAGCCGTGCTAGTGTTTCGGGCATATGCGATGGATCTACGCGCTCGGCGCTGCCGCCGGGCTTCTGGGGTGTCCGGGTGGGTCGACGGCGACCGTCAAGCAGCCCCCCACTCCACCGGGGCCGCCGGCCGAGATCAGGGTCGATCTGCCCTCGATCCCGTCCAAGGTCGAGGTCACCCGAAGTGCACCGACCGACGGTCACGACCCGAGCAAGCGGTCCCCGCTCCTCGACATCATGAAGGCCGAGAACGAGCGCCAGATGGCCGCTCTGCGCGCGCAGAAAGAGCCCGCGCACTACCTCGCCTACCAGCTCGTCGAGCAGCGCGTCGTGAACCTCGAGGCCGAGGGTGGCGCGCTGATCACCGACAGCGATGATTCCGCCCGCAACCTCGACGTCGAGGTCCGCGTCGGAACTCCCGATCTCGACAACACCCGCAACCTGGCGAGCGACGACAACGGGCTCAACTCGCCGCTGACCCGGCGCGGTGTCGTCCCGTTCGGCGAGGACAAGCAGGCGATCTCGAACGCACTGTGGCTCGAGACCGACCGCCGGTATCGCGAGGCGGTCACGGCCCTCGGCTACGTTCGCCAGGATCAGTCGACGCTGTCCAAGCAGAAGGCCGCTCCCGACTTCGCATCCGACAAGGCCGACGTCTACGTCGAGGCGCCGGCCACCCTCGTGTTCGACAAGCAGCAGTGGATCGACCGCCTCAAGCGGTGCTCGGCGAAGGCCCTCAAGGGCTCGGCGACCCGCGGGAGCTGCGGCGCCGTGTTCCAGCAGAACACCGCGTGGTTCGTGAACAGCGAGGGCGACCAGATCCAGCTGTCGTGGACCAACGCCCAGATGTCGGTCTCCGTCGGGGTCAAGGCCGACGATGGCATGAGTCTGTCGCGCCTGGAGCAGCGGTTCGGCCGCCAGCCCGGCGATCTGCCGGGCGATCCGGACATCGACAAGATGATCGCCACCGTGTCGGGTGACCTCGACGCACTTCACAACGCCCCCCTCGCAGAGCCCTACGTCGGACCGGCGATCCTCGAAGGCCGCGCCGCGGGCGTGTTCTTCCACGAGGTGTTCGGTCACCGGATCGAGGGGCATCGCCAGAAGGAGCTGACCTCGGGCCAGACCTTTGCCTCGTACGTCGGCAAGGACATCGCTCCTGAGTGGCTCAGCGTCTACGACGACCCGCAGATCTCGACCCTCAACGGGAACCAGCTCAACGGGTTCTACCGGTTCGACGACGAAGGCGTCCGCGCCCAGCGCGCTCCGCTGATCGATCAGGGCAAGCTCGTCGGGTTCGTGATGGGCCGCAATCCGATCAAGGGCTTCGCGCAGTCGAACGGCCATGGCCGCCGATCGCCGGGCCTCCCGCCGGTCGCGCGTCAAGGCAACCTCGTCGTCGAGGTCACGAAGAGCGTGCCCCGCGCCGACCTGGAGAAATTGTTGGTCGAGGAGATCAAGAGACAGAAACGGCCCTACGGGATGATCTTCACCGATATCAGCGGCGGTTTCACGAATACGTCCGCCTTTGCGCCCCAGGCCTTCAAGGTCAACCCGGTGATGGCCTACAAGCTGTACGCCGACGGCAAGAAGGAGCTCGTGCGCGGCATCGATATCGCCGGGACGCCGCTGGTCGCGCTGCAGTCGATCCGCGCCGCGAGCCGCGAGGTCGAGACGTTCAACGGAGTGTGCGGGGCCGAGAGTGGCTGGGTCCCGGTGTCCGCATCGTCGCCGAGCCTGCTGATCGAGCGGCTCGAGATCGAGAAGGGCTTCATCCCGCCCGATCGGCCGCCGCTGCTCGGACCGCCCTCGATTCGCAAGGAGGCGCCGTGAACCGCATCGGTCTTGTCCTCGTCCTGACGTTTGCCACGCAGGCGAACGCGGTCCCGGCCAAGGACCTCCCGAAAGGGCCGCCCTCGAAGGCGGTCACCGAGGAGATCCTCGATGCCGTCGCCGAGGAGATGAATCGGGCGCTCTTGCTCGAGATCCCCGGTGCGCCGAAGCCGTATCACATCAGCTACAAGGTCACCGAGGTCGACGTCAACGACGCGGCGGCCACGCTCGGTCAGACGACGAGCAAGCGCAACCGTCACTTCGTCAACATCGAAGCTCGAGTTCGGGTCAAGTTCGACACCGTCGACAACAGCAACTTCGCGGTCGCGAATGCCGAGGAGATCGACGGCGTCGCCGCGCTCAACCTTCCGATCGAGGCGAACGCCCGGATCGCCCGGCGCGCCGCCTGGCTCGTCAGCGATACGGCATACAAGGAAGCGCTGATGCAGCTGCGCGCGAAGCTCGAGAGCCGACGCGCCGGTGGCTCGCGCTCGAGCGACGTGCAGTCCTGGACACCGACCAAGGCAGTCGTCAGCGAGGAGCCGGTCCTCGTCCCAGCTCTCGAGACCCTCGACGAGCTCGAGACGCGAGCGAAGGCGATCTCGGGGCTGTTCCGCGGTCAGGCGCACGTCCGCGACTCGCGGGTCGCCGTGACCAGCTATCTCGAGCGCCGCTGGTACCTCACCACCGAGGGCACCACCGTCACCGACACGCGCCGCGCGAGTGGCATCGTGATCGCCGCGAACGGCCAGGCCAACGACGGCCAGCCGCTCCACGACTACTTCCTCCGCTACGGCCACACCGCGAAGGACCTGCCGTCCGACAAGGACCTCGAGGGCGAGACGAAGAAGTTGATCGACACGATCGCCGCGCTCGCCAAGGCGCCGGTGCTCGAGCGCTACAGCGGCCCCGTGCTGTTCGAGGGCGAGGGAGCCGTCGGCGTCCTCCGCTTCACGCTCGCGCCAAACCTGGGCGGCACGCCGGTGCCCGAGGG
>JACCQV010000750.1 GCA_013813945.1 Deltaproteobacteria bacterium
GCATGCACCGAGCCCACTCGCGTCGATCGCGCGCACGTCGATCGAGCTCGCGTCGATCGAGCTCGCGACCCATCTACTTGGTCGCGGAGCCGGAGGCCGAACCCGCACCCGAGCCCGTCGCCGAGCCCGCACCGGAGCCCGCCGCCGAACCCGAACCCGCGGCCGGATCCGAACCCGACGCCGGATCCGTTCCCGTCGCCGAACCCGAACCCGAACCCGAACCCGCCGCCGGGTCCGCAGCCGAGCCGGAGCCCATCGCGGAGCCGGAGCCCATCGCGGAGCCCGAGCCCATCGCGGAGCCGGAGCCCGCGGCCGAGTTAGCACCCATCGACGCGGGGATTCGCATGAAGTCGCAGCCGCGAAGGTCCTCGACGGACTTCGCGGCAATCGCGCAATCGACAGCCTTGCGCTTCGAGCCGCCCTGGCAGCGGCGGACTTCGCCCTCGATGTCCGAGTCCTGCGCGAGGTGCTCGGTGCCGAGCAGCGCCTGCATGTTCGCGATCGCCTTGCGGCAGTTCTCCTGTGACGGCTTGTTGCAGCCAACGGAGAGCACGAGAGCGAGGCCGAGGAGAAGACGCATCATGACCAGTCCTTCGGGGCTGACTCTACCAGCTTGCGTGCCCGGTCGAGATCCTGGCCGGTATCGATCTCGCGCCACTGACCGTCGATCAGGATGGGTTCGACCCGGACCCCACCGTCGATCAAGGCCTGCCACAGATCGGTCTGGTACGCGTTGCGGTAGGTCTGCGCGCGCTGGAATGGCTCGTGCTCGCGCCCGGCGAACTTCACCGTGAGCTGATCGATCGTGTTGGCGACGGTCGCCACGCCGCGAGCACCGAGCCGGGCAAGCCCGATGTACTCGCCGATCGCCTCGGGGACGGGCAGGGCTCGTTTGCCGACCCGCGCGACCGAGCCATCGTGCATGAGGTCGGAGACCTCGCCCTCGTCGAGCGGGTGCTCGGTGCGGCCCTCGTAGATCGAGCGGAAGTCGCGATCGATCACGAGCCCGATCTCCGCCGTCGACGCAGCAGCCGCGCGCGCGACAGCCGGTGTGAAGATGATGTCGGAGTACGTCACGTACGTCGGCTGATCGAAGTAGCGGCGCGCGCACGCCATCGAGAGCAGGACGTTGTTCGTCTGCCACTCGGGGTTGTCGACAAAGTGCACGTGCGGCACGAGCGAACGAACGAAGGTCTCGAGGACATCGCCGCGGTAGCCGCGAATGACGACCAGCTCCTCGACCCCGACCGACGACAGCGCCTGCCAGACCCAGCCGAGGATCGGCTTCGCACCGACCTGGACCATGCACTTCGGAATCTCCTCGGTGTGTGCACCGAGGCGTTTGCCGCGGCCAGCGGCGATCAGAATGGCCCTCTTGATCGTCATGACGAGAACCTTCCGAGCCGGAGCATGATGCCGGCCAGCGTCTTGAGCAGATAGAGCGCGTTGACCGCTGCGTACGCCCAGAAGTAGAGGTCCATGCGGTCAGCGAGCGCGCAGATCCAGATGTACTGCGGATAGTGAACAACGATTCGTGCGGCGAACTCGATCGGGGAGAGCACCAGGCCCGCGATGCCGGTGCGGCCGCCGGTCTCGGCGGGCTGACCCTCTTCGGTGGGCGGTTTGGCCCCGTACTCGGGGCGTCGCGTGAAGGACGTCAACGTGAGACCGGCCGCGAGGCAGAACAGGCCCCCCAGACCGACGATGAGGATCCGGTCGTCCTGCATCTCCTGCCAGAGACGGACGGTGACGCAGCCGAAGATCAGCATCGCCTTCAGCTCGTCCATCAAGAAGTCGAGCAGGTGCCCGAGCGGAGACGCGATCTTGCGCAGTCGCGCGAGCTGGCCGTCGGCGCAATCGAGGACGAACGAGATCTCGAACACCAGCGCCGCGACGATCAGCCAGAGGTACGAGCCAGGCAACAGGGCGAACATCGCGCCGGCGCCAGCGGCGACCAGGGCAGAGAGAAATGTCACCTGGTTCGGCGTGATCGGCGTCTTCGCAAACAGGTAGACGAACACGGCCGCAGGTGGCCGCGCGATCCACTCGGTGAACCGGTTGATGTCGCGCTTCTTCTTCGACGCCTTGTAGATGGCGGCGATGTCGGACCACATGAGCCCGCGCACCTTAACACCGTGGATCGATTACCGCCGCGGAACGACGATCTCGGGATCGATCCGGATCAAGAACGTGTCGAGCCCGCCTTCGCTGGTCAGCGAGGGACCGCCGAAGCTGATGGTATCGCTGAAGACGCCCGTGGCGAAGATCCGTCCGCGATCGTCGAGCACGACGCTCTGCATCTCGTCATGTCCCGGGCTGCCGAAGACCCGCGTCCACATCGGGGAGCCAGACGCCGCCGCCGTGGCCATCACGAACATGTCGCCCCCACCCTGTACCGTGACCAGCTCGCCGCCGATCGTCGCGGTTTCCCGGAACACCCCGCCGGTGACGAGCTCGCCGCTCGGGCCGACGGCCACCTTGATGCCGCGGTCGATGGCCGTTCCGCCGTGGCTGGTAGCCCAGCGGACGGTGCCCTGAGCAGTGACGCTGAACAGCGCGAGATCCTGCGCTCCTGCGCTCGTCAGCTGCGCCGCGCCGAGCTGGATCGTGCCCTCGAAGTACGCGGCGAGGTACACGTTACCGTCCTTGTCGACGGTGATCCCGTTGCAGCCATCGTTCCCGGTCGCACCCCAGGTCAGCGACCAGCGGGTCGAGCCCGTTGCCGCGTCGAGGGCAACGAGGAATCCGTCCTCCATGCCTGCAGAAGGGGTCGCGCCGGTGCCCACGTCGAGCGCGCCGGAAAACCGGCCCGCAGCAAAGACGGTGTCCGTCGCTGGATCGAACGCGACGGAGGCAACCTGGTCGCCGTCGGGACCGCCCCAGGTCCGGTCCCAGCGATGACCGCCGCCCGCGTTGTAGCTCGCGACGTAGGAGTCGGATGATCCGACCGCGGTCCGGTTCGCTCCTCCCAGGCTCACGGTCTGGTCGAACGACCCGCCCAGATAGCTCGCACCCGACTCGTCGATCGTGAGGTCCGTCGCGACGTCCGCGCCAGGCCCGCCGTGCAGCGCGGACCACAGGTGACCGCCCGCAGCCGTGAACCGGGCCGCAAAGATATCCTCGCCCGCATCTCCGACCAGGGAGGGCCCGCCGAACCGCGCCCCGTCCTGCGCGCGGCCCGCGAGGTAGATGTCGCCGTTCGTGGCGACCCCAATTCCGTACCCTTGATCAAACCCGGGCCCGCCATAGCCGCGCGCAGCGATGAAGCCGCCGTCCTCGTCGTGAATCACCACCATCACGTCATGCAGTCCGGCGGTCGGCACGACACCACCGCCGAAGTCGACACCGGCGGTGGTGTAGAACCCGGTCAGCAAGATCTCTCGGGCTGTCGGAGACCGCGCGAGATCGGAGCCATAATCGACGGCCGGCGACCCGAACCGCTTCGACCACCCGTGAGCGACGACGCAGCCGCCGTCGGGACAGCTCGGCTCGCTGACTGTCGCGTCACGGAGCTCGGCGAACTCCAGCCGCCCGCATCCGAGGAGTGCACAGAGCGCGAGCATCGCGCGGGGCAGCGCCATCAACGAGCGAAACGTATCACCACAACGTCGGCCGGATCGGCCTTCGGTGCGCTGCGTAGGGCCCCCTGGAGGGCGCTTCAGCGACGGGGTTTCCGGCGGTCGGTTTCCCTTGCGAGCGGCCGGCCCTCTGGATAGGTTG
>JACCQV010000340.1 GCA_013813945.1 Deltaproteobacteria bacterium
GCTCGACGCCGTCCTCGGTCAGCGTCCGCTCGTCGGCGAAGATGCCGGCGTTGTTGATGAGCACGTGCAGAGCGGGGACACGCGCAAGGATCTGCTCCGCGCCCTTGCGCACCGCGGTCTGCGAGCCCAGATCGAACGACACGCCCTCGATCTCGGCGCCAGGCAGCTCCTCGCTCATCTTCGCGAGCGCGGCATCGACCTTGGGCTTGCTGCGCCCGTGGAGAATGACCTTGGCGCCGGCGGCAGCGAGCGCTCGCGCGGTCGCGCGGCCGATTCCATCGGTCGAGCCGGTGACGAGGACGACGCGACGCTCAGTCATCCCGCGACCATAACAAACGCGCCCGGATCCGCGGCCCCGAGAGCGAACCGATCGATTCCGGCCCGCGTCCTGAGGGCCTGAATCACCTCGCGCCGAGGGGCCCCCTTGTGGGCCCCGAACGCGAACCGATCGATTCCGGCCGCGCGTCCTGAGGGCCGGAATCACCTCGCGCCGAGGGGCCCCCTTGGGAGGGGCCGCAGAGCGCGGATCATCGCCGGCGGAACCCGCGGCTCTCTGCGCGGCGCGAGCTCACGCAACGCCGCACTCGCCGCCTGCGGCGTAGGCGGAACGACCCCGGTCCAGGCGGCGAGCTTCTGGTGGGCGATGACCTCGTCCGCCAGGTCGAGCCGACCGATCCGCGCGCCGTGACTCCCGCGCGGCTGCACGAGCGACACGGAGTCCGTAGCTTGCCCGAGCTCGAACTTGCCCGCCGTCCACGGATCCCACTCGCCATAGACGAACAGCAGACGATCGCCCTCGGTCTGGACCCAATCGTCGATGTCGTGCATCGCGGTGCCGCCATCGTAGGTGGGGACCGCGGTCGGAAGCGCGCCGTCGTAGTCGGCATCCTGGAACTGGATGTAGGGATCGAGATACGCAGCGCTGGAGTCGGGATATCCGAGCTGCGCGTACGCCTGGTAGTAGTACGCGTCGAACGCGGCGATCTGCTTGTCGTTGTTGTCACTCGGCGGTGAGATCTCGTCGAGGAACGACCAGAGCGTGTCGTGATCCGCGGTGGTGGCGGGAACGACGGAGCACGCCGAAACACCGTAGTACTGCCAGAACGCCCACTCGAGGCTGACGATCGAGGACTCGACGGCCGGAGCAATCGCGACCCGGTTGTAGCTGTGGGCCTCGGAGGCCGCCTGTTCGGTCGCCTTGGTCACCATCGCCGCGCGCCGATTCGCGAGCAACTCGACCGCCACACTTCGCACCTGCTCGCGGCAGGTGTCGGGTCCAATGGTGTCGAGGAACGGCGCGTACCGGAGATCCGGCGCCGCGAACGAGAGCGGGGCGACGTACGGCACGGTGCCGTCGACATCGTCGGGATAGAACCGGCGGTGATAGATCGCGGTCATCCCGCCCTTCGATCCGCCGGTGGTGATGAACGCGCCGTCGTAGATCGTCCGCAGCGCGGTGATGATCACGTGCTGATCGTCCGCCATCTGCTTGATCGTCAGCTTTGACCAGTCAGCGGGCTCGGGACGCGAGGTACCGAAGAACCGGTGCTCGATCGAGATCTGGTTGCCGGTGAGCAGGCGCGTGAGCTCGACCGGGTTATCGAGGTAATAGTCCCAGTACCCCGAGGTCAGGACCGTCATCGGCGAGGTGAGGTCGCGGTGGAGGAGCGAGACCTGCTGCTGGAATGTCGGACCGTCGGGATCCTCGTGATCGACCGGCTGGGTGAAGCTCAACGTCAGGTACGCGTAGCCCTCGGTCTCGCTGTCCATCGGCGTCACGGTGACGCCAGGGAGCGCGCGAAGCCGATCGATCAGCTCACCCGAGGGCGGATCGGGCGGGTGAAGGTTGTCGCCACACCCGCCGAGAATCACGACGGCAAGCAGCGCAAGCGCGCGAGTCATGGCGGGCAGCTTGCCATGTCGCGGATTTGTGGGGTAGGCATTGCTTTCATGGCACTTTCCGTCGGCATCGTCGGGCTCCCCAATGTGGGCAAGAGCACGGTGTTCAACGCGCTCACCGCCGGCAAGGCGGAGGCCGCGAACTATCCGTTCTGTACGATCGACCCGAACGTCGGGATCGTGCCGGTTCCCGATCCGCGGCTCGGGCGGATCACCAAGTGGATCCCGCCGCAGAAGATCATCCCGGCGATCGTGGAGATCGTCGACATCGCGGGCCTGGTCAAGGGCGCCTCTCAGGGCGAGGGCCTCGGCAACAAGTTCCTCGCAAACATCCGCGAGACCAGCGCGATCTTGATGATGGTCCGCTGCTTCGATGACCCGAACGTCATCCATGTGGCCGGCTCGGTCGACCCGATGCGCGATATCGACATCATCGATCTCGAGCTCGCCCTCGCCGATGTCGAGAGCGCCGAGAAGCGGCTCAAGAAGGCACAGGGCGGCGCGAAGACGGGCAACAAGGAAGCGAAGGCCGACCTCGCGCTCTCGGAGAAGGTCGCCGCGCACCTCTCGGCCGGTCACGCCGCACGAACGTTGGCGCTGACCGACGACGAGAAGAAGCAGCTCGCGACGTTCGGCCTGATCACCGCGAAGCCGGTCCTCTACTGCTGTAACGTCGGCGAAGGTGATCTGCCGAAGGGCAACGCGTGGAGTGACCTCGTGCGCGCGCGCGCCGAGAAGGAAGGCGCCGGCGTCGTCATTCTCTGCGGCAAGGTCGAGGCGGAGCTCTCCGAGCTACCGGAGGCCGACCGCGGCGAGCTGCTCGCGTCGTACGGCCTCACCGAGCCCGCGCTCGCAACACTGGCGCGCGAATGTTACCGCCTGCTCGGCCTGCAGTCCTACTTCACCGCAGGTGAGAAGGAAGTCCGCGCCTGGACCATCCGCAAGGGTGCGACCGGACCCGAAGCGGCCGGCGTGATTCACACCGACTTCGAGAAGGGCTTCATCCGCGCGCAGGTCTACTCGCTGGCGGACCTCGAGGCACATCACTCGGAAGCTGCGATCAAGGCTGCCGGCAAGATGCGAATCGAAGGCAAGGAGTACGTCGTCCAGGACGGCGACATCATGCACTTCCTGTTCAACGTCTGACCCGAGCAAGCCAGGTCACGGCCGTGCACGGGATCCGGCCCTCGGCGTCGGAGATGCTGGTGGTCGCCGCCCGCAGCTCGTCCCGGATCGCCGCTACCGCCCCCCTGGGAACCTGATAGCTCGCACCGACGAAGGCCCAGACCTCGTCGAACGTGCCACCGAGGTCGAGCGCCCAGCGCTCGAACGCGATCGGCCCCCACCCCGCGAACAGACTGCGCCAGCCGTCCTCGGACCGTGCGCGCGGATCTCCGACACCCATGGGTGTCGATGCCGAGCGACCGAGGATCGAGACGAAGCGGTGGAACGCATCGTCACCGTCGGCGG
>JACCQV010000407.1 GCA_013813945.1 Deltaproteobacteria bacterium
CACCGGGACACCGTCGACCGCGAGCGCGACGTGGACCGCGAAGTCATCGGTCCGACCGACAAAGTCGCGCGTGCCGTCGAGCGGATCCACGATCCACACTCGCGAGCGCGAGAGTCGGGCGTGGTCGTCCGGGGTCTCCTCGCTGAGGATCGCATCGGCCGGGAAGGCCGCGCGGATCACCTCGGCGATCACGACGTCGGCGTCGCGATCCGCCTGTGTCACCGGCGAGGCATCTGCCTTGAGGTCGACCTGGACCGAGCCGCGGGCGTAGTAGTCCGCGATGACCGAGCCGGCGGCGCGTGCGGCGCGAATCGCCGTCTCGAGCTCCGAGGAGTACGTCACGAGGGCAAGCTAGCATGCAGCCTCTTGGCGCAACCAGACGACCTCGGCACGATGAGGCAACGCGAGATTTGCTATACGTGACGTGATGGCCGACGGCGACGCCGTGTTCGTCGACTACGCGGATCGCGGCGACCTGCCGCGACTCGCGATCTGCGGCGTGTCGGTGGCCGAGCGGGTGCTGCGCGCCGCCGCGAGCAACGGAGCGACGCGCGCGATCATCCGCGCCGACGCGGGCCAGCTCCCTGCCCTCCCTGTCCTGCCGCTCACCGTCGAGCTGATCGCGCCCGGCGCCGCGGTGCCGGAGATCCCGTCGATCGCAGGCAACGTCATCGCGGGTGTAGCGATCACGGATGCGAGAACGCGTCGCACGGCCGCGCGGGCATTGCTTCAGAGCTGCCGGCGGTCCTACGACGGCCTCGGGGACAAGTACGTCATCCGCTCGGTGTCGCTGCCGCTGTCCGCGCTGTGGTGCCGCCTCGGGATCACGCCGAACCAGATCACGATCGTCAACATCCTCGTCGGGATCGCCGCCTGTGTGCTCGTCCCGCTCGGCTCGTACACCGGCTTTGCCATCGCCGGTGGGCTGATGTTCGTACAGGTCGTGCTCGACTCGTGCGACGGCGAGGTGGCGCGGCTGCGCTTCCTCTCGAGCAAGTTCGGGATGTGGCTCGACAACGTCTCGGACGACGTCATCGACAACGTGTTCCTGGCGATGCTCGCGCTCGGCGTCGGCGGCGTCTGGACGTGGATCGGGATCGCGGCCGCCGTCCTGCGCAGCTGGTGCGCCCTGATGATCCACCTCGACGTGGCGCGTGCCGGGCGGCCAGGCGACATCATGTCGTTCACCTGGTTCTTCGATACCGGTGGCGAGGACCTCGGTGACCGGTTCGAGACCGGCAAGCCGTCCGTGATGAGCCTCGTGCGCTCGGCGGGACGCCGCGACTTCTACATCCTCGTGTGGACGGCGACCTGCCTCGCCGGCGTGCCCGTCGTCGGGCTCGTGCTCGGTATCGCGGTCAGCCTCGGATACTTCGGCCTCGGGGCCGCCCACGTGATCCTCAGGCGGCGATCGACGTAGCCGCTCAAGCGGCGATCGAGATCGTACGCGCGCGCGCCGCATCGAGCTGCTGCATCTGCATGCCGCGCTTGATGATCATGAACACCATCTGGACGCCCTGCGAGACGAGCAGGAGCAGGATCGTCAGCGGCAGCTGGTCCAGGAGCAGGCCGAGCCCGATCCAGAAGAACAGGTCGACCTCCTCGAAGTAACAGGCGCGGCCGATCGACGACAGCAACCACGCGGCCCACTGCTTCGGCGTGCGCGACGGCGGATCGACAGCGGGCGTCGCAGGCGTGTGCTGCGTTGCGGCCGCAACGATCCACTTCATGTAGCCCATGACGAGCAGGAGATACGCCGCGGCGATCGCGCCGATCGGCATCCACACGCTGCCGGTCTCGACGTATGCGGCCCAGCCGAGCGCGCCGCTGATCACGAGCCAGGTCACGGCGTCGCTGACCTTGTCGTAGAACGCGCCGAACGTGCTGCCGGTCTTGCGGTAGCGCGCCAGGGTGCCGTCGACGTGATCGAACAGCAGGCCGAGCTGCAGGATGATCGCTGCCGACAGCGCGTACTCGCGGTGATCGAGGACGATCAGCGCGGCACCAAGGAGCTTGAAGACATTGGCCAGCGTCGTGACCATGTTCGGCGTCAGCCACTTCCAGTCCGCGCAGACCAGCATGAGCAGCACCGACAGCGGCCGCATCACCAGCCGCGAGTAGAACTCGGAGCTCTGGAAGTTGCGGATCCGCTTGAGGCGCTCGCGATCGAGCCAGCGCGGCGGGGCTGCCTCCTCGACCGAATCGGCCGCGGGTCCGACGAGAACTGCCTGACGACTAGCCGGCACGCCGCCGCTCCTCGGGAACCTTCATCGGAAGGACCGTCGGTCCTGTCGTGGAAGTGGTCCTGGTGCGGAGGCGCGAGATCTCTTCAGCGAGCACGCCGAGGAAGCTCTCGATCGTGCCGTCGACCATGTGACCCATGTTTGCGATCTGGAGGAAGCGATCCGCCAGGATGCCCTTGCAACCGTAGACGATGATGCCGCGCGCCTTGACCGCCTCGTACAGCGCATCGAACGCGATGCCCTCGGGAAGCTTGCAGGTCACGATCGAGTGCGACTCCATGCCGGTCTGCGTGAACGGCGCCATGCCGAGCGCCGTGAGGCCCTGGCGCAGCTGTTCGTTGCGCGAGCGATAGATCTCGAAGCGCTTCGCGTGACCGTCGGCGAGGAACTCGCCGCACGCGGCGTCGAGCGCGAAGTACACGGACACCGCCGGGGTGAACGGGGTCTGCGCGAGCTCGTCCATGTACCGGCGATAGCGGCGGAGGTCGAGGTAGTACGACTTGGGCGACAGGCCCTCGATGCGGTCCCAAACGCGCGCCGAGACGCACATGAACGAGACGCCGCTGACAGCATGCAGGCACTTGTTGCCGCTCGAGTAGCAGATGTCGACGTTGTCACGGACGACATCGATGTCCTCGGCGCCGAGCGACGACACCGCGTCGACGACGAGCAGCGCATCGAACTTGCGGCACAGCGCACCGACGGCGCCGACCGGGTTGAGCAGGCCGACCGAGGTCTCGTGATGGATCATCGCGACGACGGCGATGTCGGGATATGCGGCGAGTGCCTGCTCGACGTCGATCGGATCGACCGCCTCGCCCCAGCCGTAGCGGAGGTGGACGATATCCATGTCGTGGACGCGGGCGACCTCGACGAGCCGGGCGCCAAACGCCCCGTTGTCGACGATCAGGATCTTGCGATCGGGGGGCACGGTCGAGACCAGCGCCGACTCCATCGCGGCAGTGCCGCTGCCGGTGATCGCGACGACCGTGTGCTGAGGAGTGCCGCGGAAGATGCGGCGCAGCTTGCCTGTGAGCGAGACCATCAACTCAGAGAAGACGGAGTCGCGGTGGCAAACGTCATGATGCACGAGCGCGCTCTTGACGGTCGCGGTCGTGTTGACCGGCCCGGGGTTGAGCAGGACGTAGTGCGCGTGGCGCTTGGCGTCGAGCAGCGCGGCGACGTTGTCCTCGACGTCGATCTTGCGACGGGCGTCCCACGGCCACGACGGACGGAGGAGCGCGACGACCCGCCCACTGTGGACGAGCTCGAGCAGGCCGTGCTCGAGAGTCGGGTTGGGCAGCTTCGACAGCGCCTCGAGGATCGAGCGATTGACGAGCGCGTGGCCCGTGAACACGCCATCGGCGTCATCGAGGTCCTCGCCGATCGCACGGACCGTGTCGAGGCCCGTGTCCTGCTCGCGCACGAGCTGTACGCGGAACTCGGCGCCAGGGTCGGTATCCGGATTCGAGGCGACGACGATCGCGGCGTCACCGTGGGTCTCCGCGTGGATCAGGGCGCGCAGCGATTCGAGATCGGGGCGATCACCGCGCACGACCAGGCACGACTCGTCGTGCTCGATCCAGTCGCGCGCCATCATGACGGCGGAGCCGCTGAGGTTGCGCCAGCTGAGATTGCCGAGGACGCGGACGTCGAGCTTCGGGAGCTCGTGCAGGTTCAGGCGATCGCGGAGCTCGTCGGCATGCCTGCCATCAACGACCGCAACGTGCCGCACGCCGAGTACTGCCAGGTGCTCGAGCGTCTGCCGCACGCGCGCCACCGACCGGCCGGAAAGCTGATTGCCGGATTCGAGAGCGAGGCGAGTCGCGAGCACGACTGCATGCGAGACCATAGGCCTTCGCCCCGGTTGCAACAACCAGACCCGCGTGATTCAGCGAGTTGAGGGTGTAGCGAGCGTGGGCGCGCATCGCGCCGTTAGATTTTCACCACATTGTGGCGGGACTTTGACAGGACGGTGGCGACAGCCACATTTGGATCATCCCTACCTTCTCCGGACGGCGGCTCAGAGCATAGGGTCTCGCGGATGAAAGCGGTGATCCTCGCGGCGGGTGTCGGCTCGCGCCTCGCGCCCCTGACCAACGACCGGCCCAAGTCACTGGTCGAGGTCGGCGGCAAGTCCTTCCTGTTCCGCCAGCTCGAGTTGCTGGCCGCGGCCGGGATCCCCAGCCAGGACGTCATCGTGGTGGGTGGCTACAAGATCGACTTTTTGCGCGACGCGCTCACGCGTGGAGGCTTCGCGTGTCCGATCCTGTTCAACGATCACTTCTCCGACTGGAACAACTTCTACTCGCTGCTGGTTGCGCGCGAAGCGCTCGGCGGGTCGGACTTCCTCCAGCTCGATGGCGACACCATTCTCGATGGCAAGCTCCTACCCAAGATACTCGCCGCGACGGGCGACGCGCTGGTTGCCGTCGACTGCCGGGACGAGCTCGATGACGAGACGATGAAGGTGGAGCTCGCCGGCGATCGCGTACGTGCGATCTCGAAGAAGCTCGATCCGGCCCGGTGCGCAGGCGAGTACATCGGGGTCACGCGACTTGCGGCGAGCGCTGCCGCCAAGATCTTCGAGGACCTCACGCGGTTCCCGGCCGAGAACCTGACCCACGAGTACTACGAGCACGCGTACCACCGGCTCACCGGCAGCGGTGTCGTTCCGTTCGGGATTGTCGACGTCCACGATTGCACGGTGCTCGAGATCGACACCGTCGAGGATCTACGGCGCGCGGAGGCCCTGCTCGGTCATGGCTAGCGCGCCGGCACGCGCGCTCGACGCGGTGATCCTCGCGCGCTCGCCCCACGCGAAGACCGTCGTGCTCGGGCTGACGCTCGTCGAGCGCGGTGTCCGCGTCGCCGGCAGGATCGGCGCGCGTCGCGTGTTCGTGTTCGACGACACCGTGACCGCCGACGCACTCACGCGGTGGGACGCAGAGCGTGGCGATGCTGCGCTCGTGGTGATCCGCGCCGGCGATCAGATCGTTCACCCTCCCCTGCTCCAGCCGCTGCTCGCAGGCACGAGCGAGCGCCGGATCGCGATCGGTCCGGACGGCGCCTATGCGGGCGCACTGTGGGCGGACGGTGGCGCCGCACATCAGGTGATCGCGGCGCTCGTGGCATCACCGGATCATGGCGATCGCGAGGTGATCGCTGCGTGGTCCGATGCAGAGCGCTTCGCGCACGGTTCGATCGCGCGTCATTCCGTCACCACGCCCGCCGAGCGAAAAGCTGCGACCCAGCTGCTGTTGCAGATCCTCGTCAAGGTCGACGAGGACAGCCCGGTCAGCAAGTACATCTACCGGCCACTCTCGCGGCCGCTGACCCAGCTGCTGCTCCACACGCCGGTCACGCCGAACCAGGTGTCGTACGTCGTCGGCCTGATCGGTCTGTTCGGCTGCTTTCTCACCGCGCAGCCCGGGCAGAGCAATCTGATCTGGGGAGCCGCGCTCGTGTTCATCTCCGGCATCATCGATGGCTGCGACGGCGAGATCGCACGGCTCAAGCTCACGAGCTCGACGTTCGGTGCGTGGCTCGACACGATCGTCGACGAGCTGACGACGTTCTCGTACTTCGTCGCGATCGGCCTGCATACGTTCCACTTGCATCCAGAGTCCTGGGTGGGTGGATCGATCGCGGTCGGTGCCGTCTGCTACGTCCTGTCGATCTACGGCATCTATTACTTCTGCATCGTCGTCATCAAGCGCGGCGGCAGTCAGTACTACGCCGGCGATCTAGTGATCAAAGAGGACTCCGAAGGCCCGGCACTCACGCCTCGCGTACGCACCGCCAGGCCGCGACCGGTGTGGATGCAGAAGCTCGGGTTGATCATGCTCTACATGATCCGCCGCGACTTCATCAACCTCGCAGCGTTTGGCCTGACCTTCCTGAACCTCTACCAGGTCATCTACATCGGGATGCTCGCCGGCAATGTCGTCGCGGCAATCGTGATCGTCCCGGAACACCTGAAGCTTCGCCGCCAGCTCGGCGAGCTTCGCCGCCGTGGTGGCACACCGCGGTTCGTTCCCGCGGCCTAACCGATCGGTTCGCTGGGCGGTGGATCGTCGACGACCGGAATGTCGGCGAGCACCGGATCTCCGCGCATCGCACGCCTCGCGCTTCGAATGCTGAGGCCCTGCGTGTACGCGAGCAGCAACGCCGTGGTCCCGACGATCACCACCGTGGTGAGCAAGAGCCGCAACCACACCGGCTGACCGTCGAGGACGAAGTGGACGCCCCACCCGACCAGCCCGCCGGCGACCATGCAGCCCGCGACCCCGCCGACCGCGCGCAGGTACGACAACGGCGACCAGCCGAGCGTATGCAGTGCCATGAAGATCAGCACCGCGAATGCGATCGGATAGCCGACTGCCCAGCCGATGGCGACGGAGAGGAAGCCGAGGCGATCGCCGAGGAGGTTCGCGCTGATGACGTAGGCCGCTGGCATCGCGATCGCTGCCACCACGGTGTACTTGAACGTCCGATCCGGACGGCCGACGCCGTCGAGAAGCGGCGGCACCACGAAGCTGACCGCGCGAAGCACGGCGACGACGCACAGGATCCGCACCGCATCAGCGGCGGCCGTGTACTTCGGGAAGATCAAGGCCAGCACGTCGGGGGCGGCGACCAGCACGATCGCGGAGTAGGTCATCACCGTGATCAGATTCAGGCGCGTGAACGAGACGAACTGCGCGATCAAGCGGTTCGAGTCATGGCGCAGGCGCGCGAACGCGGGGAATGCGATGTCCACGATCACATTCGAGATCATGCGCACCGGCTCGAGCACGACCTCGTACGCAAGCCGGTAGATGCCGAGGGCAACCGGACCGAAGTAGTAGCCGACGATCGGGTAATCGATGTTCGTGTAGAAGTAGAACAGGATCTGGCTCCCCGAGCTCTTGAGCCCGAAGGTCACGTACTCCCTCGCCTCGCGGATGCGCAGGATGACCTTGGGCCGCCATGGATGACGGATCTGCGCGCCGATCGCGGTCACGAGGACGCGGCACATCGGCCCGAGGACGAAGCACCAGATGCCGAACCCTGCCCATGCGAACCCGACCTTGCCGATGAACTCCGCGAGGTTCGCGATGATCCGGATGACCGAGAGCTCCTTGAACCGGAGCTCGCGCTTCATCAGGGCGATCGGGATGAAGTAGACGTTCTGGAACAGCAGCTTCGTGCCGTAGACGAGCAGCATCCAGCCGATGATCTTGTGGCCATAGACGTGCGTTGCGACGATCGGTGCGAAAACCGCGAGCACGCCAAACAGCACCGCCGCGGTGCTCAGGTTGATCCAGAACACCGTCGAGATCTTCGACTCGGTGAGATCGTCCCGCTGGATCACCGCCGCAGACAGGCCGAGGTCGGTCGCCTGATCGAGGATCGGGAAGATCCAGATACACATCGTCGCGATGCCGTACTCCTCGGCCGAGATCCACGTGTTCAGGATCACGAGGATCGCGAGCAGATCGAGCACGCCGACGAGCGAGCTCGCAATGCCGATCCAGGCCAACCCGCGGTTGACGTGGGAGGTCATGCGTTGCTGCTCGGACATCGAACGAAG
>JACCQV010000453.1 GCA_013813945.1 Deltaproteobacteria bacterium
CACCGGATTGCCCTGGGCGTCCAGGATCGGCGTGCCTTCGCACAAGAAGCCATCGGGGTTCGACGTGAACGAGAGCGGGTGCGTGACTTCCTTGTTCGAGGTGTCGATCGTCGTGACGTCGACCCACTGACACTCGAGTACCGCCTTGAACTGATCGGCCCAGCTCGCCTCGACACCCTGGTAGTCGCAGCCGCCGTACGCATTGGTCAGCGGGCCTTGCTCGTGGTTCATCACGCGCGCGGTCGACTGGAGACAGAAGCCGTTCTTGCGCTCGATCTCGGGTCCGAAGTGAAAGTCGCCGTAGTGCTTGAAGTGATAGTGCTGATGGCACGCCGACAGCTCGAAGATGCCCCACTCGTCCAGATACCCGTTCTGACCCGACAGGTAGTAGTCGACCGGGCCGATGTCGAGCGTCTTGGTGCCGGTGTTCTTGTCCGACGTCGAGAACTGGAGCAGCCGGCGCCAGCCCGGCGCGCCGACGCACTGCTCGACGAGCGTGCACGAGTCTTGCGGGATGTAGCGGTAGACGACGCGATGCTGGCGAAACTCGTCCTCGATCAGCTCGAGGTCCGAACCAGTGGGATTGGTGATCTCACCGACGCGATACTGATCGGCGACGCTCTGGTTCCAGGCGAGGCGCTCGAACTCGACGCTTGTATCGACTCGCCCGATCTTGCTGTCGAGCGCGGCCACGCACGACTGCGTGACCAGCTGGGTCTGGTGACACTGGTGCGGGCCGAGGTCTGATTCGACATTGCAATCCTGGTCGTAGAACGAATCGACCTCCTCGCTATCCACGCTGTTCGGCGGGAAGTCCGCCTCGTCCATGCACGCGTAGCCGGTGCGCTGAAATACGAGCTCGGGATCGATCGGCAGGATGAACGGCTCGGACCACTTGCCACCGACTCGGCCGAGCGCTGGCTCCGCCTGCTTGGGCGAGGCCGCCGTGGTGACCAGCACGCCCCTCGACTGGTAGTCGACGAGGACGTAGTCGTGCCCGCCGACCGTCGCACGACGAGGCGAACCCACGAGCGTGACCCGCTGTGCCTCTTCGGGCGGCAATGGCAGCTGCATCTTCCCCCCAACACCGCCGCCATAGAAGTACTGGCGAAACACCAGTCGGTACGTGGTCAGCCGGATCTGCGCCCGCGCACGTGCGGTCCAGAAATCGCTGGTCTTGGCAAGCAACTGCTGCGCGACCCGGTCACGCATCGGCAGCGGAATCTCGTCGAGCAACACGCCGACCCGGCTGGTCAGCTTGGCCGAAACGAGCGCTCCAGGTCCGTGCTTGGCGTCGGCCGACTCGAGGTTATCGCCGCAGCCCGCGGCCAAAGAGAGGGCCGCCGCCCCTATCGAGACCAACCAGGTTGCACGCATCCAGCTACGGTATCACCCCCGGCGACCGAACCGGTGCTTGCGGTCAGCAGGTTTGCGCGGCGTGCTGGCCGCGACGAGCAACAGCTCGATGAAGCCGATCCCGAACAGCGTCGGCTGGAGCCACGACAATCGAATCGAGAGCATCACCAGGATCGCACTCGTCGCGACGATGATCGCACCGGCCGCCGCGGCGACCACGCGCGCTCGTTCGTGGTGCAGAACGAGCAGGCTCGCGGCGAGAGTCTGCGTTCCGCCGACCACGATCGCGAGTACCAGGCCAAGGCCGCGGAACGACGTCAGCGGCGAGCTCGCGAGCAGGTCGGGAGACAACTGAGCGAGTCCGCCGCCGGGCCGCCGGATCAGCAGGATCCCGACGGTGATCGCGCCCACAGCGGCGAGTGCCAGGACCCCGAGCAACGACCGCCGCGGTCCTCGGAGCTCCGATCGCTTCCGCTGGTTCTCCGGCCGGGGGCCACCCTTGTCACCCTGTCGTGCCGAACCGGTCATGCTGCGGTATACGACATCGTGCTCGATCCGTGAGGCTCGTCGGCGCGCTGCGTGCAAAGTGTCCATGAGCCCCTCCTAAAAGCCTGTTTTCGACGATGTTGCGGCACCGGATCCGAGCGCAACCGCCCGCTGAGCACCACATGACTCACCATCCAGCCCCCGAGCTCCGATCGACGCCCGTGAGGGCACTCGTGATCGAGGACGACGTGTCCTTGTCGGATGTCGTGCGCGACGTGCTCATGACCAGCGGTTGTGAGGAAGTGCGCTTTGTCCGCTCGGGAACCGAGGCGCTCGCGGTCGCGACGTCATTCGCGCCCGATCTCGTGCTGCTCGACCTCGGGCTTCCGGATATCGACGGTCTCGAGGTCTGCAGCCTCCTTTCAGAGCAGCTGCCGAACGTCCCGATCGTGATCATCACCGGGCGAAACGATGAGTCCGTGATCCAGATCGCGTTCGAGGCCGGCGCACAGGATTACGTCGCCAAGCCGTTCCGCATCGGCGAGCTCGGGGCACGTGCCCGCTCCGCACTCCGGCTGCGGTCCGAGCGCATGGTTCGCGGCAAGCGCGAGGATCAGCTCCTCGCAAAGGCGCACGGGCTCGAGGAGACCAAGCGCGAGCTCGAGCGCGCCGTCTGTATCGATGCGCTGACCGGCATCGCGAATCGCGGACACTTCGACGAGCTGCTCGCGACCGAATGGAACCGCGCGGCGCGGCAAGGTTCTCCCCTGTCGCTCGTGATCGTCGACGTCGACGACTTCCATAAGTACAACGAGCTGTACAGCCACGTCGGTGGAGACGCCGCCCTGAAGGCCGTCTCCGCGATCATGGCGCACTGTCTGCGGCGACCGTCGGACGTCCTCGCGCGCTACGGCGGCGAAGAGTTCGTCGCGATCCTCCCCGATACGGATGGAGCAGGAGCCTGCGTCGTCGCCGAGCGCCTGCGCGCGGCCGTCGAGGAGCTCGCGCTCACGCACGAGGGTTCGCGCTGCTCTTCGGTCGTGACGATCAGCGTTGGCGTCGCCACGATGGCCCCCGGCCTCGATCGACCCGCGACGACTCTCGTCTCTGCCGCCGATGCGGCGCTGTTTCGCGCCAAGGCGATGGGACGCAACCGCTGGTGCGCGGACGCCGATCTGCCGGTGAAGGTGATCGTGACTCGCCGGCCGTGGCCGATCTGTCCCGTCGTGCGCGTTGACCCGTACATGGCGCAGCACATCCCACGGTTCCTCGAGAACCGGCGCGCCGAGATCGAGGGCCTTCGCGATGCGACACGCGAGGGTCGGTTCGGCATCGTCCGAACGATGGGCCACAAGCTCAAAGGTGCGGGCGGGACGTTTGGCTTTGACTCGTTGAGCACGCTCGGCGACCGGCTCGAACGCGCAGCCAGCGACGAGGACGCGGTCTCCGTGCTCCGGCTGATCGACGAGATCGCCTGGTACCTCGAGCACGTTCACGTCGTGTATCGCCGTCCTGCCGAAGCGCAGGCGGGCTGACCAGCGAGGGACGCTAGGGCCAATGCCGCTCAGTTAGGGTCCTTGACGTTGACCTCGACGTGAACCCTGAACGTGAACGCCACCTTGGACGCTCACGTCATCTTCGTGAGCATCGCAACGATGCCCTCGAGCAGCTCGATGCCGAT
>JACCQV010000515.1 GCA_013813945.1 Deltaproteobacteria bacterium
GTCGGCAGCCGGCCGAAGAAGTTCGTCGCGGGCGTGATCGACCGTGCGCTCGCTAGCTTGCCCGCATGGCTACGCGCGAGGCCCGAGATCCAGTCGCTGCAGCAACAGCTGGGAACGTCCATGGCAGGAGGAGAGGTGTCGACAGGCTCTATCATTACAGACGGGACAACCCCCGACCATCGGCGTGGGTCGTGTCGTCGTGCGCCGGATCGCCCTGCTCCTTGTCCTGTGCGCCGGGTGCCGGGTCGCCAAGCTCGCCTTGTTGCCACCGATCAATAGCCCGGGGTCCTCGAGCGATCCCGATCGAACCCGCGGGCTCGTGGAGACCTACGAGCCGCCGCCGTGGAGCAGGACCGAGTCCTCACCTGGGCGCCCCCCCGATGATCCCGTACCGGTCGGACCGATCGCCGGCGCCACGAGCGCGAGCGCGACGCTGCTGTTCCTGCTCAGCGGCGCCGCACCACTGATCGGGGTGTACGGGACGTTCGAGGAGAACGACCTCGCCCCAGCGGCCCCCTAGGCCCCGCGGAGGAGCTGCGGGAGCGGCGGGAGCGGACCGTGCTACAAGGGGCGACCCATCGATGTCGTTTTCGTTTGCGCACCCGAGTCTCCGTCGTGCTCTCGCCGCACGTTCCTATGTCGAGCCCACCCCCGTGCAGGCCGCCGTCATGGCGCCCGAAGCCGAGGATCGCGATCTCCTGGTCTCCGCACAGACCGGGTCCGGAAAGACCGTAGCGTTCGGCCTCGCACTCACGAAGCGTTTGCTCGGTGAAGGCGAGCGGTTCGTCAAGGCAGACGCCCCGCGCGCGCTGATCGTCGCACCGACGCGCGAGCTCGCGATCCAGGTTCACAACGAGCTGACCTGGCTCTATGCGGAGACCGGCGCGCGGATCACCACGTGCGTCGGCGGCATGGATCCACGACGCGAGCGGGACTTCCTGCGCAGCGGCGTCCACATCGTCGTTGGCACACCGGGCCGGCTCTGCGATCACCTCGAGCGCGGCGCACTGTCGCTCGGGAAGGTCGAGGCGATCGTTCTCGATGAGGCCGACGAGATGCTCGACATGGGCTTCCGCGAGGACCTCGAGCGCCTGCTCGGGGCGGCGCCGGTGGAGCGTCGAACGCTGATGTTCTCGGCGACGATCCCAAAAGACATCGCGATGCTCGCGAAGAAGTACCAGAAGAACGCGCTGCGCGTCGCGACCGCGACCGAGCACGAGCGTCATCGCGATATCGAGTACATCGCGGTTCCGATCGTGCCACGCGAGCGCGATCTGGCCGTCGTCAATCTCCTCCGCTACCACGATGCTCCCGGCGCGCTGGTGTTCTGCGCGACCCGCGACGGCGTGACGCGGCTCGCGGCGAACCTCAGCGAGCGCGGGTTCTCTGTCGCCGCGCTCTCCGGTGAGCTCAGCCAGCGCGAGCGCAATCAGGCCCTCCAGGCACTCCGCGATGGCCGCGCGCGCGTGTGCGTCGCCACCGACGTTGCCGCCCGCGGGCTCGACCTGCCGGACCTCGCGATCGTGATCCACGCCGATCTTCCGCAGAACAAGCAGGTGATGGTCCACCGCAGCGGACGCACCGGCCGCGCCGGCCGCAAGGGGACCGCGATCCTCATCGTGCCCGATGCTGCGCGTCGGTTCGCCGAGCGGCTACTTCATTCGGCACACCTCGAAGCTGCGTGGAAGATGCCGCCGACGAGCGATGACATCCGGATCCGCGATCAGGACCAGCTCGTCCTCGACATCCGCGCCCTGACCGAGGACCCCACCGATGATGATCGGCAGGTCGCCAGGACCTTGCTGCTCGACCGCAGCGCCGAGGATCTGGTCGCAGCTCTGGTGCATCAGCGCCGGCAGGCGCGACCGGCTCCCGAGGAGCTGACGATTCCTCCGTCGATGCGGCCTGCTCGCGGGCCAGGGAGCGCGCCGCCACGGCCGACCCCGAACTCCCGACCTCCGTTGACGTCGAAGCCCGCGCCGCGCGCGGAGCGGACCGAGCGGCGACTGAAGGAACAGCCGGTCGAGGTCGACCGCCGTCGCACGAAGTCCGAGCCTGCACGACCCGCGCAACGCGACGAGGCTCCGCGGCGTGACCGCGATCAAGACGGTCAGCGCGGAGCCGGGGTTTGGTTCACGGTGAATGTCGGTCGGTCGAAGAACGCAGATCCCAAATGGATCGTGCCTCTGTTGTGTCGCCGCGGCGGAATCAACAAGGCGTCCATCGGCAAGATCCAGATCCTGGCGCGCGAGACCCGGGTCGAGATCGCTGCCGATGTCAGCGACCGGTTCGCCGAGGCAGCTCGCAAGCCGGATGCAAAAGATCGCAACATCCAGATCGAGCTGCTCGACGGCGCATCCTGAGGACGGCCTTACTCGCGGCGTTCGCTGTTCGGTTCCTCGTTCGGCGGCGAGCTTTCATCACTCGAGCGATTTAGCTGCTGGTCCTGGGAGCGCTCGAGCGCTCCCTCGTTCGTCAGCTTCGGCTTACGGGTCGGCTTGAATCGTTGCTTGCGCGGCATATCTCTCTCCTGGTGAAGTAAGTGAAGCACCGGCCGCGTCGCACGCGGCATAGCGCACGTCGAGCGCTCACGCGCGTTCTGGCGACGTACTCCCTGCATTCGTTGCGCCTGCCTCGATGGCCTGGTTCTCCTTCGGCGGATCTCCAGGCTTCGTAT
>JACCQV010000520.1 GCA_013813945.1 Deltaproteobacteria bacterium
GTGCGCGCATGTTCTGGATCGTGCGGTACTCGTGCTCGACGTACGCGGCGATCGAGTTGTTCTCGTCGCGCTTCTCGTACTCGACGAACTTGCGGAACGCGTCGAACAGGTTCTTCGGGTTCGCGTACGCGCCGGAGTTCAGATAGTAGAACACCGCGCCGAGCGAGTAGATGTCGGCCGGGCGACCCACGCTCTTCTGGACACGACCGCGTACGTTGATCTCGCTCGGCTCTGCGAACGGCCGGTTGAGCAGGATCTTCTTGCGCGTGCGATCCGCCGCCGCGATCGAGTAGAGCTCGTTGCGGTTGAACAGAGAGAACGTGTCGTTCTCGTAGATGTCGATGTAGAAGTCCTCGAAGAACTCGATCTCGGGCGAGCCCTGCGTGCAGTTCACCAGGAGCTCGAACGTGTTGGTCTCCTGCTCGGGGCTCTGGAAGTAGAGCGTCCCGGGCACCGCCTGGAACCGCGTCATCGAGACATCGAGGTCGGCGTCCGCGACCTTGCCGACGTTGAAGTCGGCGAGCTTGATCTTCATCTGCGAGCCGCGCAGGTTGGGATCCGCCAGCTTGACCAGAATGTTCGCCGGCTTGATGTCGCGGTGACAGGTATCGCGGACGAGGTGAGCGAACTCGACCGCCGTCGCAACGGGGATGATGTACTCGAGCGCGCGGAAGATGCGCTCGCGCAGAGGGACCGCGAGCAGATCGTCGCGGCGGCGCTTCTGGCGCGCACCCTTGAGCCGTTCCTCGAGGCTCATGTCGAGCAGCTCGAGGATCATGAAGTCGTTCTCGACGCGCTCGCGGATCATCGGCGGGATGAAGCCCGCGCTATCGCCCTCACCCGAGCCGAGCAGCTCGACGATGTTCGGGTGACCCTGGACGCGCTCCAGGATCTCCTTCTCCATCTGGAACCGCATCTGATCCTCGCCGGTCACGCCGCGCTGCAGGCACTTGAGGGCAACCGGACGGCGTAGCGTGGTCTTGGACTCGACCCAGCGCTCCTCGCCGAGGTACGCCTTCGCGAACCGGCCTGAGCCGAGCTCGATCGGCATGCCGGTCTCGTCGACGACGAAGGCGTAGATTCGACTGCGCGAGACGTACGGGGTGGGCTGGCTGATCATCCCCGAGACCTGCGTCATCGGCGGGCCCGGCATCTGGCCCATCTGCGAGGGCTGCATCATCCCGCTCGCGTACATCGGCTGCTGTGGCTGCTGATGCCCGAAATCCGGCGGCGCAGACGCGAAGCCCTGCTGCTGCGGCGGTGGCGGCGGCTGCGAGTGATGCTGCGGACGCGGCGTGCTCTGGGGCTGCTGTTGCATGCCGCCCGGCGTCGGGATCTGGTTCACGTTCGTCGAATCCGACTCGTAGTCGCCATAGTCGTCCGGCTCGAACACCGGCTGCACCGACGGCGACTTGGTACGCGGCGCCCCGGGGGACCCTGGCGGTGGTGTGTGAGCCATCTAGCCTCGACGCGGCGACCTGGGAATCGCGCGTCCTCGAGTGTAAACGAAGTATGCGTCGGATCCCGGCCCGAAGTCGAACAAGATGGGGTCTGTACAGTCCTCGTTGCGCACCGCGATCCGCTCGGATCCGACCGTGAACGAGAGCTGACCAGGCTCCGAGATCCCGGTGGCGACCCGGATGTGGCCTATCTCCTGCGCGCGCGGGGTGACGATCGCGATGTCGCTGGGATGGTCGATCTGGACCGCCGGTGACGGTCGTCCGCCGAGATGGGCGACGAAGCAGGTCAGCCCCTTGAGGTGAATGACGAGACCGTTCGGCGAGTGGATCATCGTGATCCGTACCCGCGAGCTCTGGCTGCCCGACAGATCGCACTGGTTGTTCGGCCCGACCTGCATGAAGTGCACGGTGCGATCGGCGGTGTGCAGCGGGAGATCGGTCAGCGCCATCACGCGGCTCGCACCCGTCGGGACGTGCTGCGCTGCGGACATCCAGGGGGGGCGCGCGACGGGCGGTGGCTGATGCCACGATCCGGGCGTGCCCGCGGGAACCGGGTACAGCGGCGGTGCAGGCTGCTGCGGCTGCTGGTTGTGCGGCTGCTGGTTGTGCGGCTGGTTG
>JACCQV010000540.1 GCA_013813945.1 Deltaproteobacteria bacterium
ATGATGATCTGCGGAACCGTGCTCGTGATGGTGGTCGGCGCCCGCGACGCCAGGCCCGTTCGCCCCACGCCCGTGCCGGCCAGGTGGGTCGAAGCCCCGTGGTTGACACGCGAAGCATCCGCGCAGTTGATCGGCCCCGGGGGGACGCTCGGCCCGCTGTTCGCAGGCGTGATCCTCGGTGGCTCAGCTCCGCCTGCGGCCATCCGCGAGCGCATCGCCGCGTTCGCCGCAGAGCATGACGTCGACATCGATCTCGAGATCCGTGACAGCGAAGTCGTGGCCGTGGAGGTCGGCGTCACGTTCGATGGCGGTTTCGGCTACGAGGGCGCCGATGTCCTCGCATTGCGCCTGCTGCGCCCGAGCTTCAGCGGGTGTGGGGTTCCCAAGACCTGGCTCAACGATTGGGGCCTCGGGCTCGACGACGGGACCTACCTGCACGCGCGCGTGCGCGTCAATCGAATCGAGGTGCGCTGGATCCCGACGATGTCGCAAACCGAAGTCCTCACGTTCGCGGAGTCGCTGCTCGACGCGCGGATCTCCGACGTTCGCCGCCTCGTCGGGGATCGACTCCTGGATCGCGGCGGCTCCGCCGAAGTCGAGATCCCGTTCGCAGCCACGCGTGACGACCCGTTCGCCCACGCATACGGTGACTTCGCGATGCATCTCCTCGTCGAGGAGGGTCGCGTCGCCTCGGTACGGGTCGACCTGCGTGGATGGAACGAGGAGCAAGAGCGCGCGAACACGCGGCTCGTCACGGCGCGCTTCGGCCGACCGCGCAAACACCACAACGAACACAGCACGTGGTGGAGGTGGCGGCGCCCGGACCGGATCATCGACGCGAGCACGTACGACGATGTGCCGGGCAACATCTCGTTCACGACCCTGGCGTATCAACGCCAGCTGGACGCAAGACAGTAGTCGCGCTCAGCTCGGGTCGCGGTAGCAACCTGCTCATGGCTTGCGTCGAGCGCGTGGTACGCTGAGCGCCACTGCACACGAGCAATCATCGCCCGGCAGCGACCATCGCGATTGTCACGTTCGTGGTGCTGGTCCTCGAGCTGACGTCGACCCGGCTCTACGCGTATATCGGCAGCTCGCACGCGACCTCGACCGCGCTGTCGATCGCGATGCTCGGCCTCGGGGTGGGCGCGTTTGTTCGCCTGCGCTTTCCACGCTCGGCAGACCCGCGCCGAGCAGCGACCGGGCTCGCAGCGGCGCTGTTGTGCATGGTTGCGGCGACGATCGGTGGGGCATCCTTGCCGGGCCTCGTGGCCCTCTCGCTGGTACCGTTCGCATGCGCAGGCATCCTGGTCTCGGACGCGTATGCCTCACGCGGAAGCAAGGCCGCACGCGCGACCTATGCCGTCGATCTGTTCGCTGCGGCGAGCGGCTGTCTGGTGGCGCCTCGTCTACTCGGTCCGCTGTCGCCGACCGAGATCATGATCGTGCTCGGCCTGATCTGCTGCGTGCTGGCGCTGCTGCTGGTCGAGCGTCGTCCTCGCTCTGTGGTCGCGATCGCGGTGATCGCAGTGGCCCACGTGAGCTTGCTGGTCGCCGGGCGCGCGGGATACCTGCCCGACGGGCCGCTCGAGGTTCTTCTCCGATCCGATCCTCATTCCGAGAAGGCGATCGTCGAGACGGGGACGTCGTCGCGCGACGTACTCGATTCGGTCTGGAGTCCGCTCGGTCGGCTCGACGTGCTACCCGCGCCCGGGGAACGCGAGTCGAGGTTGGGCGTGTTCACCGACGGGATGAGTCCTACCTATATGGTGCAAGAAGCTCAGGGGAGGGCGGCGTCGTTCGAGAGTACGTGGGGCCTTTTGATGTCGTTGCCCTACCGTGCTCTCCGGCCCGACCGCGTGCTCATGCTCGGCGCTGGCGCGGGTGCCAGCGTCTGGCTCGCGAAGAAGTACGGAGCGTCCCGCATCGACGCGGTGGAAGTCAGTCCGGCGATGCCCGGTTTGCTGGCCCGCTGGAAGCACTTCGCCGGTGACGTGTACCACCAGCCGGGGGTCCGGCTGTTCATCGAGGACGCTCGCCGACACCTGACCGACACCGCCGAACGTTACGACCTCATCGAGCTCGCGCTGGCGCTGACCGGAAACGTCCACGCGCAGCCGTCGGGGATGGAGGCCCATCTGTACACGGTCGAAGCCGTCCAGCTGTATCTGAGCCGGTTGAGCCCGACGGGTGTGCTGGTCCTCATCCACAGCGATCCCGGGAATGCGTACCGACAGCTGCTCACGGTGATCGAAGCGCTCGAGACGATCGGCGTCGCTCGCGCACGCGCACTCGAAGGAATTGTCGTCCTGCACGATCCAAGGCCCGGGACAGCGTATCGATACATGCTGGTCGTTCGTGCATCGCCGATGCCGCTCGATGTGGTCGAGAGCCTCGACCTCGCTCCCGCGGAGCTGCTGTGGGGCGCGGGGGATCCCCCCGAGCGCGGTGTCCAGCTGCTCGACGGGGCGCAGCTCGGCGCGACCACCGATGACGACCTGACACCGGTACACGACGAGCGTCCGTACTTCTTTCAGAACACCAAGGGCCTGCGAGCTACGGCCTCTGCACAACCGGGTCGGTTGTGGGTTCTCGCGGGTGCGGTCCTGCTCGTGCTCATCCTGATGGTCGAGCGCCGCAACGACACTCGTTCGGTTGTCCGTCCCGCAGCAGTCGCGACCTGCCTCGGGGCAGCGTTTCTGTGCGTCGAGCTCGCGCTCATCCAGCGGTTCACGCTTGCTGCGGGCGGTTCGCTGTACGCCGTGTCGTTCGTTCTGTTCAGCTTGCTCGCGTGGAGCGCTGCCGGCGCGCTGCTGCTGGGCGGCCGCTGGCGTCGTCTCGAACGCGGCGTTGCGTGGGCATGCCTCGCGGCGGGGCTGGCCGTCGCGTCGACCGCGCTGCTCGTGCGAGACCTCGCCTGGCTCGATTCGATCTCGAGTGACGCCGGCCGACTGCTGCTGATTACCGCGATGCTCGCGCCCGCTGGGCTCGCGATCGGCTGTCCGTTTCCGGTGCTGTTGACCCATC
The DNA here is from genome assembly GCA_013813945.1 of Deltaproteobacteria bacterium. Classification (GTDB taxonomy): domain Bacteria; phylum Myxococcota_A; class Polyangia; order Haliangiales; family Haliangiaceae; genus JABFXX01. The sequence continues at coordinate 3,028 of JACCQV010000540.1, forward strand.
AGGGCGAGCCCGCCACTCGGATCGCGAGCCTGTGGGCGATCAACGGAGCCGCAGCGGTGGCGGGCGGAATCGTGGCGGTGCTCGCGCTGCGAGTCGCGGGCTCGACCCATGCACTGCTGCTCGCGGCCGGCCTGTATCTGGTGGCGGCGGCCATGGCGCCCGCCGCAGACCGCACGAATACGCAGTGACGCTATCCTCGTCTCATGACGTTTCGCGATGATCGGATCCTGTGTGCTTCTTGCGGCGGCGCGCTCGTTCCGACGGGAACGCGCCACACCTGCGAGGGTTGTGGTGCCACGCTGGCTCACCTTCGCTCGCGCGAGCGAGCACAGCACCGCGCGAAGGTGTAACGTGGCGATCGAATCCTCGCGCCGATGAGCACGTATCGCCTACAGCTCGTGATCGGCGCGGTGCTCGCAACCGCTTCCACCGCGCATGCGTCGCGCTGGGGCGTCGAGTCGGATGCAGTCAGCTGGCCAACCGGCGGCTACCACGGCTCCGCATGGTTCGGGACCGAGCAGGTCCGGGTCCGGATCGTCAAAGCGCTGTTCTACTCCCCGGACTTCATCGTCCCGGAGGGCTTCGAGCGGCTGCGTAACGAGGCCTGGGAGTTCTTCATCGACGTCGCGTGGCGCCCGCGGCCGGCGCGCTTCGAAGGGCTGTGGTCCGGAATCGGTCTCGAGCTCTACGAGCGAACGATTCGCGACGCGAGCTCCGACACCGAGGCAGACTTCGATGCGCTCGAGCTGGCGGTGCGGACGGGCTACATCTGGCGTCCGTTCGATGCCGGCTTCTACGTCAATCCGTGGATCGGCTTGAACGTTCGCCTCGACGGGCACGCCAGTGTCGTCGTTGGCGATCGCACGTACTCGGCACCGCGGGTGAGCCCGATCGCCTCGGTCAAGCTCGGCTGGCAGTTCTAGCCCGAGGGATCGCTTGTGTTGACCTCGTAGGCGTAGGCGTAGGCGTCTGCGTAGGCGACTCCGAGGC
>JACCQV010000549.1 GCA_013813945.1 Deltaproteobacteria bacterium
CCTGATCGCGATGAACCTCAGCCGCAGCGAGCCCGAGCCTCAGGCCAACACGGTCGAGCCGCCGGTCGTGAAGATGGAGGTCACTCCCCCGGAGCCGACCCCACCGACGCCTGTGGTCGTCGAGCCGAAGCCGGCGATCGTCGACGCGAAGGCCGTAGGCGAGCCCACGAAGTCACGCTTCAAGACGGTCCCGAAGGTCACCAAGAAGCCGCCGATCAAGAAGCCGGAGATCAAGGCGACCAAGGATCTGGAGGTCAAGGATCCCAGGGTCGTCACGCCGCCGACCAAGCCCAAGTGCGACCCGTTCGCGACCTCGCACGCGCGGCCTTGCCCGTGACCTGATACGATCCCGAGCATGTTCGGACGCAGGCTCCAGCGTTCCGTCGCCGGTGCGGTCGCGCTGCTGATCGCCACCGGCACGGTCTCGGCGGATGACAAGACCGAACGCGCCGATCGCCTGTTCGAGGAGGGCAAGGCGATGCTCGACAACGACCTCGCCGCTGCATGCCTGAAGTTCGAGGAGTCGCTTCAGTTCAACTCCCAGGCGATCGGGACGCTGCTCAATGTCGCGCTGTGCGACGAGAAGCTCGGCCGCTACGCGTCGGCGGTCGCCAAGTTCGGCGAGGCACGCGATCGCGCGAAGGAACAGGGCATGGAGGTCCATCGCAAGGCTGCCGAGGAGCACATCCAGGCGCTGGCCGCCAAGGTGCCGCACCTGACGCTCGCGTTCTCCGAGCCGCCGCGGGCCCAGACGACGATCGTCATCGACGACAGGTTGATCCCGTTCAGCTCGATCGCGAATCATCCCGTCGATCCCGGCGCCCACGATGTCGTGGTGAGCGCACCGGGTCACGTCGCGTACAAGGCACGATTCGAGATCGCCGCGGGCGAAGCGAAGGATCTCGCCATTCCGCCGCTCCAGAAGTCGGTCAGCGTGCAGAGCTCGCGCCGCCGGATCGGCAGGATCACCACGGGCGCGGGCATCGCAGCCGTCGGCACCGGCGTGGTCCTCGGGCTGGTGGCGAAGCGCAAGTTCGACGCCGCGACCGAGGACTGCAACCGGATCACCGTGGGGATGGAGAAGGTCTGGCAATGCGAATCCACGGGTGAGGCGCGCAGCGCGCACACGCTGGGCACGGTCGGTACCGTGGTCGTCGGGGTCGGTCTCGTCGCGGTCGGGGTCGGCGCGTACCTGTGGCTGAGCGGTCGCGGCGAGAGCGAGCGGCGGGTCAGTGTTGTCCCACACGTCGGTCCAGAGGGCCCTGGGATCGCGGCGGTCGGCCGCTTCTGATGTGCCACGGCTTCGAGGTATGATCCGCAGATGAGATTCCTGGGGGCTCTCTTCATCGTGTGCGCGTCGGTCGGAGCTGCGATCGCCGAGACGCCGCAGCAACAAGCGGACAAGCTGTTCGCCGAAGGCCGCGCGCTCCTCACCGTGCAGAAGGACTCGAAAGCGGCGTGCGAGAAGTTCGAGGCGGCGATCAAGCTCGACGCCACGGCGACCGGCACGATGCTCAACCTCGGTCTCTGTTACGAGAACCTCGGCAAGTACGCGACGTCGATCAAGTGGTTCCGCAAGGCGCAAGCCGCAGCCTCCGAGAACAAGCTGACCGATTACGAGAACGCAGCCAAGGACCACACGGTCACGATCGCGCCGAAGGTTCCCTCGCTGAAGATCACCGTCGATGGACCTCCGGACGCCGAGATCCGCATCGACAACGAGCGTGTTGATGCAACGACGTACGGCCGCGTCGAGGTCGACGCCGGTGCGCACGTGATCCTGGGTCGAGCCCCGGGCAAGAAGAAAGTCGTTCAGACGGTTGAGGCGAAGGACGGGCAATCCGAGGCTGTCGTGATCGCGTTCGCCGAGGCTGCGATCCCGGTCTACGTGGATCGCGGGACGGGTCGCCGCCGGGCTGCCGTGATCCTCGCGGCCGCGGGCCTCGGCGGGCTCGTCTTCACCGGGGTGTACTCGTACATTCGCTACAACGAATACCATGACGAAAAGGTCACTCCTCCCGGCGAAGAAGAAGAGAAGGCGCTGCAAAAGGAAGTCAGGCTGTACGGCACGACGATGTTTGTCGTGAGTGCCGCAGCGCTGACCGCCGGCGTGGTCCTCTACCTGACGGCCCCTGGCATGGAGCAGATCTCCGATGGCACCGCCTTCGCGCCGGTGATCACGAACGAAGAAGTCGGCTTCTCGGTCAGCGGTACGTTCTAGCGACGAGCGCGTTCAGCGCCCGGTCCGGATCCAGGCCGTCTCGTCGGGGATCAGCTTCGCGATCTCGGCGCGGTGACTCGCCGCCGCCGCCGGCTCGGGCGCGAGCCGCGCGAGGTAGAAGTGGGCCAGCGCCCGCTCCGCACCGCCGGCAAGGACCTCGTCGAGGACCGCCTGCAGCAGCGGCACGGCGTCCGCGGTTCTGCCTTCTGCTGCGGCGATTCGACCGGCCGCGAGCGAGACGTGGAGCAGCGAGCCGCGGTGGATCCGACGGTCGAGCGTGGCCGCCGCAGGCGTGAGCTCGGCGTCGAGGAGTCGCCTGGCCTCCGCGATCGTGCCGGCCTCGATGCAGGCGCCGATGCGGGCCGAGGTCGCGAGGATCCGCCAGCTCGTTCGCTGCTTGTGGGGGAGCTTCGCCAGCGCTGCCTCGTCGAGCGCGGTCAGGACACCTGCCCAGTCGCCCCGGAGCTCGAGGGCCCGCGCGCGCATCACCAGCAACGTTGCTCGCGCAGCGGGCTGCTTCTTGCTCGCCAGCTGCGCGGCGACGAGCTCGAGCGTGCGGGTGGTATCTCCGACGGCGACGGCGCGGCTCAGCGCGGCCCCAGCGGTCAGAGTGCGGAACAGCCACCAGACCACGAGCACCATCGCCAGGCCGATCGCCATCCACGCCTTGCCGGTGTTGTCGGTCTCGCTCGACCACATCAGGACCGAGTAGACGAACGCCATCATCACCGGGACGCCCCAGCTCTGGAGGATGCGGATCACGTGGAGCCGCGCAGGTGGCCCGCGATCCGCATCGCCACCTCCAACGCTTGCTCGTAGTTGAGGCGTGGATCGACGCGGCTCTTGTACGCGCGCTCGAGATCGATCTCAGTGAGGCCACGTGAGCCGCCGATGCACTCGGTGACGTCCTCGCCGGTCAGCTCGACGTGAACACCGCCGAGTCGCGAGCCGAGCTGCGTGTGCAGCGAGAAGCTCTGCTCGAGCTCATCGACGATGTTGTCGAACCGGCGAGTCTTGATCCCGCCCGGCGTGGTCTCCGTGTTGCCGTGCATGGGATCGCACATCCACAGCACGGTGCGGCCAGTCCGTTGCACCGCCTCGACGAGCGGCGGCAGCTTGGACTGCACGTTCTTCGCACCCATCCGGTGGATCAGCGTGATCCGGCCCGGCGACCGATCGGCATCGAGCGCATCGAGGAGGCCGATCAACCATTCCGTCGTCATCGCGGCCCCGATCTTGATCCCGAGCGGGTTGTTGATCCCGCGGTGGAACTCGACGTGCGCGCCATCGAGCTGCGCCGTGCGCATCCCGATCCAGGGGAAGTGGGTCGACAGGTTGTACCAGCCGGCGCGGCGTGGAACCTGCCGGGTCTGCGCTTGCTCGTACGGCAGCGCGAGCGCCTCGTGGCTCGTGTACACGTCGACGCGGCGGAGCGCCTCTGATTCGACGCCCGTGATCGCAGAGACGAAGTTGAGCGACTCGCGGATCGAGCGGACGATCACCTCGTAGCGTTCGCGCGCGGCGCCCTGCGCGAACGAGACGTCCCAGTACTCGGGGTGATGGAGATCTGCGAATCCACCATCGGTCAGAGCGCGGATGAAGTTCAGGGTCAGCCCGGCACGCTCGTACGCGCGCAGCATCAGCACGGGATCGGGCTCGCGGTCCTGCGCCGTGAACGCGTCGCGGTTGATGATGTCGCCGCGATACGCCGGAAGGGTCACGTCACCGCGAGTCTCGACATCCGCCGAGCGCGGCTTCGCGTACTGGCCCGCGATCCGGCCGATGCGAACGACCTGCAGGCGCGTGCCGTGCACGAGCACGAGGCTCATCTGCAGCAGAATCTTGAGCTTCGCCGCGATCGGCTCGGAGCGGCAGTCATCGAAGCTCTCCGCGCAGTCGCCCCCCTGGAGCACGAACGCTTCACCCTTCGCCGCTCGTGCCAGCTCACCCTTGAGCTTCTCGATCTCCCACGATGTCACGAGCGGCGGCAGCTGACCCATCTCGTCGACGACGCGCGTGAGCGCCGCCGGATCGCTGTACGCGACCTGCTGCGTCGCGGGTTTCTGCTTCCAGCTCGTCGGTGACCAGGTCATTCTGGCTCGTCCTGTTGGGTCGGGCCCGGCTGCGTGGGTGCGCAGGAGACCGGCCGGGTGCCCTCGTAGTCCATGCGCTTGATCTTCGCGGAGTGCAGCTTCTCGGGGTCGATCGTGCCGCCGTTCTTGCGCAGAACGTCCGCGAGCGCGTCGCGCATGATCACGTTGGTCACCTTGATCGAGCCCTCCGGCAGCTTGAGCCGGCCGATCACACCGTCGCCGCCCGACGCCATGAAGTCACTGGTCACCAGCCGGTAGGACGTCGTCTGACCGAGCGGCTTGCCACCGACCTTGATCTCGAGGTCGAGCTTGCCTGCCTTGCAGCGCGCCTTCGCCGTCAGCCCGCCCCACGACAGGATCGCGCCGCCTTTCTGGAGGTTCGCCGCGACCAGCTTCCGCAGGTGCGCACCCTGGACCTCCACGACCGCCAGCCGATTGTCGAACGGCATCGCCTCGTACAGCTGGCCATAGGTCATCGCACCGGCCGGGATGTCCGCGCGCAAGCCGCCGCCATTGGTGACCGCAACATGCGCCCCCGGTGTGGCAGCGAGCATCAGATCGGTGAACCAGTTGCCCTCGGCGGACTCGGTGTTCCTGTCCATCTTGACCGGAGCGCTGAGCGTTACCCCGAGCCTCTCCCCACGACGGACGCCGGCCTTCGCGAGCGAGCCATCGATGATCGCCTTGACCTCAGGTGAGGCCACCACGGGAGCGCCCTCGTAGTCGCCGGTCTTGCACTGTGCGACCGGTAGCAACGTCTCCTTGGTCTCGCCCTCGCACAGCATCCGAGGCTTGTGGATCTTGACGGAGGTCACGTGACCGTCGGGGCTGATCCGAAGATCGACACGACCGAACGCGCGGCCGGACGAGTACGACTCGATGACCGCGATGTCGTTGATCCGGTGCGCGATCGCGTCGTGCGTGTGGCCCCCGACGATCACGTCGACCGTGTTCTTCGGCAGCTCTTCGATGAGCTTGTAGAGCTCCTCGTTGCGATCGCAGGACGACGGATCGTTCGGCTTATCGAGGCTCTTGCACAGGGTCCCGATGTGCGCGGTGACGATGATCACCTCGGCGCCCTGTTCGCGGAGGAGCTTGGCTTCGTCGGTGATCGCGGTGGCGGCTGGTGGCTTCATCACCAGGCCGGCGAAGTTCACGGGCATCGTCGTGTAGGGCGTCGACTCGGTGGTCGCTCCGATGATTCCCATCTTGATGCCAGCGACCTCGACCATCATCGACGCCGGCATGTTGGGCCACTTGATGCGCGCGCCGCTCTTCGCGTCGGAGATGTTCGCGACGAGCAGAGGGAACTTCGCTTCCTTGGCGCGGGCCTTCAGTGCTCCGCGTGCATCGTCCTCGATCGAGCTCGGCGTCACCGCGGGTCCCTCGGGACCGAAGTCGAACTCATGGTTCCCGACGGCAGCCGCGGTGTAGCCGATCTCGTTGTACGCGCGAATGGCGTCGGCACCCTCGTTGAGGTTCGACTCGATCGTTCCCTGGAACATGTCACCGCCGTCGAGCAGGACGACGCCGCCCCCGTCCGCAGCCCGTGCAGCGCGCAGGTTCGCCATGTAGCCGGCCAGGATCGGCAAGCGCTCGAGAGCGCCGTGGAGATCGTTGGTGCCCACGATCGAAATCGTGCGCGCACCCACCTTTTGCTGAGGTGGTTGCCGGCCGCGCTCCGGCTTCGGCGAAGGGGCCTGAGAGCACGCGACGGCGAGGCTCACAGCTAGCCAGACGAATCTCATGCCGCGCACTCTACCTCGACCCGGCCGATGGCACATGGAGCGCGCCGGCATCGGGGGCGACGACCGCCTCCTCCCCGGTCTCCTCGGCGTTCTCGAGCGCCTTCGAGGCCCGCATCAGCTCGAGATCGCGCGCGGGTGTGACCTGCTC
>JACCQV010000552.1 GCA_013813945.1 Deltaproteobacteria bacterium
ACGGAGGCCCCGTCATGAATCGGCGCGCGTGGATCGACGGCGTGCAGCACACGCTGACACCCGCGGCGCTGCTCGGGCAGGGTGGCGAAGCGGAGGTCTATGACCTCGGCGACGGCCGCGTTCTCAAGTGGTGGAAGCCCGCCGATCATCCGGACTACGACGGGATGCCCGACGCGCAGGCAGCCGCACGGCGCCGACTCGCCGAACATCCTGCGAAGCTGCGCGCGTTACCGGGTCGGCTGCCCTCGGCTGTGGTGGCGCCCTGTGGCTTCGCGCTCGCAAGCAAGCGTTCGACGCAGATCGTCGGCTACCTGATGCCGCGCGTCACCGGCGTCCCGTTGCACTCGTTCGGCGAGCCGCGCTGGCGGCGCGAGCATCCGGTCGATGGCGAGACCGTGGTCGGAGCACTGCTGTCGCTGCACGCCGCGATCGCTGCGTTGCACGCCGCCGGGGTGGTGATCGGCGACTGCAATGATCTGAACGTGCTCGTCGATGGTCGACGCGTTCACCTGATCGATGTCGACAGCTACCAGTTCGGCGGCTTCACGTGTCCGATGTTCAGCGAGCGGTTCGTCGATCCGCGGCTGTGTTCGTCACAGCAGCTCGTGCCGGTGCACCCGCATGATGTCGCGAGCGACTGGTTCGCCTTTGCGGTGATGGCGTTCCGATCCTTGCTCGGCATCGGTCCGTGGGGTGGCGTGCACCAGCCGGCGGATCCGCTGGACCGATGTCCTCCGGTGCTCCGTGCGCTGCGTCGGATCAGCGTGTTCGCAGCAGGCATCGTCTATCCGCGTGCGGCGCGCCCGCTCGCGATACTGCCGGATGAGCTCACGGATCTGTTTCGGGCCGTGTTCGAGCGCGATCAGCGTGGCGAGTTTCCGCGCAGCGCCCTCGAACGGCTGCGCTTGCGTGCGTGCTCGACGTGCGGCGACGAACACGGCCGCGTTCGGTGCCCGACGTGTCAGACCGCAACACAGCTGCCGCCCGCGATCGTTCACGGCCGGTTGCGCTGGACGACGATCGGCATTGCCGACGTCGAGGCTGCGGCGTACGAGGTCCAGGGTGCGGCGCGCGGGCGCGGGCATGTGTGGCTCGATGCGGGTGCGCTGTGGCGGATGACGCGCATTGGCGCCGAGCGGATCGGCGGCGTACTCTCCGGCCAGACCCGCGCGTGGTGCGGCGCCAGGCTCGGTGTCGGGTTCTATCGCGCGGGCGGCTATGCGGTCGGCTTCGTGTTCCGCCCGGATCGCGGCGTGCTCGACGATCGTGTGGCCCTGCCCAGGCTCCGTGGCCAGCTCGTCGATGCACACGCTACGATCGGCGATGACCGCGCGTGGCTGTGGCTCACCACGGTCGACGCTGGCCGACTCGTCACCACATGCGTCGTCATCGACGCGACGGCGCAGGTGCTGGCGACCTCGACGCTCGCGGACGCGCCATGGATCTCCGGGATCGGCGGCGGGTGCACCGCCGGCCCACACCTCTTCGTGCCCACCGACGAAGGCCTCGCCCGGATCGAGATCGTCCAGGGCGTGATCACCCAGACCCGAACGTTTGCCGAGACCGCCGCGGTGGTAGGCCCCGGCGATCGGTTGGCTTTGTCTCCGGGCGGCATCGACGCGATCCGTCGGCGTGACGCGATCCGCATGCAGCTCACCTGAAAGGAATGATCGTGACCAAGCAAGCTCGAACGACCACACCCCTCCCTCTGCCCACGTTCTACGAGCCGCGGCGCGCGTCGGAGTACGCGTATCGCCCGGATGCAGCAGTGATCGCGGACGCCTCGGCATCGTGGCGCAAGCAGCACGCGCTGCGTCCCGCGGCCGCCGACGAGACGCGCATCCATCTGCTGTTGATCGACGTCCAGAAGGACTTTTGCTTTCCCGAGGGTTCGCTTTACGTCGCGGGTCGCTCCGGGACCGGCGCGATCGACGACTCGCGAAGGATCGCGGAGCTCGTGTACCGCAACCTCGGCGTCCTCACCGAGATCACGACGACCATGGATACGCACCTCGCGTACCAGATCTTCTTCCCGAGCTTCTGGCTCGACAAGGACGACGCACCGTTGACGGCACATCGGGTCGTCACGTCGGATCAGATCGCCGCCGGTGAAGTCCGACCGAATCCCGCGATGGCGAAGTGGTTGTGTGGCGGCAACTACACCTGGCTCTGCAAGCAGGCACTCCACTACACGAAGGAGCTCGAGCGCGCGGGCAAGTACAAGCTCTACCTGTGGCCACCGCACTGCCTGCTCGGCTCCGACGGGCACGCCCTCGCCGGCATCATTCACGAGGCGCGGCTGTTCCACGCGTTCGCGCGAACGTCGCAGTCGAGTGTCGAGGTCAAGGGAGGGAACCCGCTGACCGAGAACTACTCGGTGCTGCGGCCCGAGGTGCTGTCGCGGTTCGACGGCGCTGCACTTGCCCAGCGCAACACCCAGTTCGTACAGACGCTGCTCTCCGCGGACGCGGTCGTGATCGCCGGGCAGGCAGCCAGCCACTGCGTGAAGAGCACGATCGACGACCTGCTCGGGGAGATCGCCGCTCAGGACGCCGCTCTCGCGCGGAAGGTCTATCTCGTCACCGACTGCATGTCCGCGGTGACGGTTCCTGATGGCAAGGGCGGTCACGTTGCCGACTTCACCGGAGAAGCCGATGCGGCGCTCGCGAAGTTTGCGAACGCGGGCATGAACCTCGTCCGCTCCACGGATCCGATCACCAGCTGGCCGGGCCTCCGGCTGTAAAGGAAGACTCCATGGCAAACGATGATGATGATGACAAGAAGCTCAGCAAGCTCTTCGAGGATGCCCACGCGCAGGGCGCGCTCTCGGCGAAGTCTCTCGCTTCGCTCGACATCCGCGATGTCGGCGCACAGATCCAGGCGGGCCTCGGCGTCACGATCGATGACATCGCCGCGAGTGAGGTGGTGCTCGTCACGATGATGCCCGACGACTCGCAATCGATCGCAGGCGCCGGCAACACCGACGCTGTCCGTGACGGGCACAACTTCGTCCTCGAAGCGCTGCTTGGCTCGAAGCAGTCGGGGGAGGTTCTGGCACACACGCGCTATCTCAATGGCTTCGTGCTCACGCCGTACACTGCGCTCGATCACGCGGTGAAGATGGACCGGACGAACTACCATCCGAACCTCGGCACGCCGTTGTTCGATCAGGCCGTCGTGGTCCTCGGCACCGTGATCGCGAAGTCACAGGAGCTCGCGCAGGCCGGCATCGCGGTGCGCACCGTGACGCTGATCATCACCGACGGCGGAGACTACGGTTCCACACGATGCAAGGCAGCCGACGTCCAGGCGCTGGTCGCGGACATGCTCGCGCAGGAGAACCACATCGTTGCGGCGATGGGGATCAGCGACGGCACCACCGACTTCAAGGCCGTGTTCCGCGCGATGGGTATCCCGGACCGCTGGATCCTCACACCGGGCAACAGCGCCTCGGAGATCCGGCGCGCGTTTGCCGTGTTCTCTCAGTCCGCGGTGCGCGCGTCGCAGGGCATCCAGCTCGGCGGCTTCAGTAACTGAGCCTGGGTCGCGGCGCCGGTGGCAGATCATATCTGCGGGGCGCGGCCATGGTCGTCATACCGTCCGCGTCGATGCAGATATGGTTCGCCGTACTTTCGTTGCTGGTTGCGTCCGGGTGCAAGAGCAAGAGCCAGGACGCGTCACCGCCGCCGCCGCCGCCGCAGGTGCCATCAACGACGTACGACCCCACGGACTGGAAGCAGCAGCGCGCGGCCCACCTCAAGAGCATCGAGATCGATCTCACGACCGCCGAGGCAGCTCGCAAGGCGACGCCGCTGGCACCGCCCGCGGATGCCTGCGGGAACGCGAAGATCTCCCTGGTCGTCCTCTCACAGGAAGGTCGCGCGACGATCGATCCGCTCTCGGCGCGCTACGACGCTGCGTGCTCGGCGATCGCGGTGGACAAGCTCGACCTGCCGCCGGATCTCCTGGCGCCCGCGAAGGCCGTGCAGGACGCGCTGCGCGACATCGAAGCCACCTACAGGGCCTCCAACTACGCGGTGTCCGAGGCAGGGTGCATGAAGCTGGTCGACCACATGGCCAAGCTCGAGCCGAGCAAGCTCGTCGAGATGAAGCAGCTGTGGGGCAAGGGCGATCGTCTGTGTCACCTGCTGGTGCCTGTGGCCACCCTCGACGCGGCGGTGAAGACCGGTAGCGACTGCCGCAAGGAGCGCGTGCAGAACGCCTACGCGCTGCTCGCGCGCGGTGAGCGACTCGAGAGCCCGTCGGTCTCGCCGCTGATCAAGAAGTGGAACGAGGCCTGCCCGCAGAGCGCGCTCGCGAGCAACTGAATCAGCGCTGGAGGCCGCAGGAGTGGGCGACCTCGTCGCGATAGGCGAGCCACGCCGTCAGCGTCGCCTCCATCGCAGCGATCACGCCGGCGTACTCGGCAGCGGGCACGTGATCGAGGATCATCCGCCACGCCGCGGCGCGATGACTGCCCTCGACCTTGCGATGCGCCTTGGTGAGCGCGAGGGCCTCGAGCGGCAGGCCGTAATGGACGACCAGCGGGTGCTGCTCGAGCGGTGGAGCAGGCCGCTTGGGAGCATCGGGATCGATCTCGCCGCGCTCGTGGTCGGTGCCTTCGAGGAAGATCGTCGTCACGGCGCAGGCCTGGGTCCAGCCGCGATGCTGCGTCCGTTCGTCGAGGATCTTGCGGAACTCGCGGGCGGCTGGCGCGAGCTCGATCCGGTCGAACCGTGAGAGGTCCATACCGAGTCCGCGCGGGTACTCGAGGAACAGATCGGGATGAGGGCGACCGGCGATCATGCCACCGGTCTCCTCTTCGTAAAGGTTCTCGGCGAGATCGCGGCGGACCTCGGCGATCGGACACTGGACATACGCCCAGCCGATCATGACCGGGAAGTCGCGGACGTAGGTCTCGTACTCCTGCTCGAAGTGGACGCTCAGCCGCTCCCTCGCCACGCGACCGGACGTGAAGTGTTGCCACGCCCAGTGCTTCTTGCGCTCCATGATCGCAAGGAGCGCTTCCCGGAACTCATCGCGCGTCACGGCACGAGTGTAGCGTCGAGATCGAAGTGGAGCGAAGCATTCGTGCTGCTGACTGTAAGGCTTGGAAACGCAGAGCGGATCACCAGGTCTGCGGGAAGCCCGGAAGCACCGAGCCGCCGCTCGACGAAGATCTCGGAGAGGATCGTCGCGAACGTGGCGGTCAACGCACCGTGGAAGTCGGCACTGCGCCCGCGGATCGCCGTGATCAGATCCGCGTAACACGGCACCAGTCGCGTGGTCCTCGCCTCACACGACAGCTCGAGCACACCGAGGTCGACGTCGACCTGGCCAGGGGTACGGGCGAACCGGAAGTCGAGGCCGCCCCACACCCTGCCGGTCGTGGTCGCGGGTCCGTCGGCAATGGTCACGCGGCCCTCCGCCGAGAGTCGCAGCCCGTTCGCGGAGGGGGCGAGCACGGGCGGAAGTGCGAGCCGCAGCGGTGAGATCCGCAACGTCAGGAATTCGGTCACGATCGGATCTGTGTTGAACCGGCGATCCAGGCCCGCCGCAGCGAGCTCGCGATCGAGGTAGCCGACGCGCCACAGCTCGTACAGCAGCGCGTTGAGCGCGTCGAGATCGAGATCGATTCCCAGTGCGTGACCCGGAGCGAGAGGCAGGCGCGGGGAGGGGCCGCGGCGCGGCGGCAACACGGCGGGATCTGCGGCGACCCGTCCGAGCTCGACCGCGAACGGCAACGCGCCGGAGAGTCCCTCGAGGATCTCGGGAGGCTCGTTGCAGAACACGAAGCGCAGCTGCTGGCCACCGGGGAGGTCGAACGGGGGCGGCGGCAGGAGCGCACTCACCAGCATGCCGTCGATCTCGCTGCGTGCGAGCCGGGTGACGAACGCGTTGCCGCCGAGCTTGTCGCTGATCCACTGCGCGACACGATTGTCGAAGTCGAGCTCCGCGCGCGCCGCGATCCGGAACCCCAGCTCTGTCGTTGCCGCCGACGGGATCAGCACGATCAGGACGGGGACCGAGACCCGATCGAGCACGACCTCGAACGCGGCGCGCACGTAGCCGTTCGGAGCGTCGCCCACGAGCCGGCGCTCTCCGGGGTGCCACTCGACTCGCGCCCAGCGCAACGACAGCTTGTCGATCCGACGGAAGTCTCCCGCGGGAAACACGCTCTGGCCGGTGAGCTCCGTTGTCAGCACCTTCGCGAGCTCGCCCGCCAGGGTGCCCGGTCCGGCGTGTCCGTCGTCGAGCAATCGCTGGCCGACCACCACGCGGCCCGTGCACGTACGTGCGGCGGGATCCTGGAACGGACCGACCAGCTGCGCGGCGCCGACAGAACGCTCGAACCCTCCGCGGTAGCTCACGCTCCACCGCTTGCGATGCAGGCCGGGTCCTGGGGGAGACCCGTCGTCGAGATCCGTGGTGGCGCGGCTCGAGAGCGCTGGCGGGATGATGCCGTCGATCGCGAGCTCCTCCGAAGCATTCGCCGCTGTGACATCGACCGTCAGCTCGGTGCCGACGCAGCGACCTGCGATCACGATGAAGGCAGCAGCGTGCGCCGCGACCAGCAGGCCACCCGCGAGTGTTCTCATCCGCGGAACACCACGAGGACCGTGAACAGCTCCCAGGCGACGACCCACAGCGTGCACGCGACCACGCTCGCAGTCATCCCCCGCGTCACGGCGTCGGCCTCGGGCTTTGGCGCGCCGCCCTTCGCGACCACATCGCTCGCGATTCCCCAGGCGTAGATCCAGACGAGGAAGCCCGCGCGCAGTGCGTACTCGAGCCGCTCCGGGCGCGGATCGAGCAGATCGCCGGTCAACAGCTCCCACCCGTTCGGGATGTCATATGCGCGGCAGACGAGCAGACCGCCGGCGATCATTCCGAGCGCGAACAGAGCGGCCACTGCGAGATAGCAGATCGCGATCGCGAGCCACGCCGGTGCCCACAGGTACGCACGACGATCGACACCGAGGGCGTCGAGCGCGAGCGTCTGCCTGGTCAGACCCATCGAGCCGAGCCATGCGTTGGTTGCGCTGCCGGATGCCGCGACGAACAGCAACCCAGACAGCGCTGGTGCGAGCGCGACGATGTGACTCCCACCAATCTGGCGCAGCAGCGCATCAGGGCGCACGCCGGCACCGCCTACCTTGCTGATCACGTACAGCACCGTGTAGCCGATCAACGTCGACACGATCGCGTAGAACGGCAGCGGCCGCAGCAGCGTCTGCGCGACCACCCGCCGCGCGACGATCGCGAAGTCTCGCGGGTGCTTGACGAGCTGCACGGGCGCACGCGCGGCAGCGATGATCGCGACCCGGAACGGCGCGAGCAGCGGGTCCGCGATCCGTCCGATTCGCGTGAGCAGCGGAACTACCTTTGGTGCGCCCGCAGGTGGTTTGCGATCGCCATGCTCGTCGAGATGATCGACGAGCACCGCCTCGAGCTCGACGATCCACGTGCCGCGCTCTGCGGCATCGTGACCGGGATCCTCGAGCGCTCCAGGCCATCGATCGGGGAACAGCTGTTCGAGGCGGCGGTGCTCGAGCGACAGAAGGAACAGACGATCCGCGACACCCGCTGCGAGTGCGACGTCATGCGTGACGACGATCGCCGAGATCCCCAGCGCCGATACCTGATGGCGGATGAGCCGGGCCAGCTGCCTCACGCGATGCGGATCGAGTCCGACCGACGGCTCGTCGAGAAACAGCA
>JACCQV010000585.1 GCA_013813945.1 Deltaproteobacteria bacterium
CTCCTTGAGCATGTCGTTTTGCAACGTGCCGCGGAGCTTGTCGGGCGAGACGCCCTGCTTCTCGGCGCCAGCGACGTAGAGCGCGAGCAGCACCGCGGCCGGCGCATTGATCGTCATCGACGTCGACACCTTGTCGAGCGGGATATCGCCGAACAGCCGCATCATGTCGTCGAGGGATGCGACGGAGACGCCCTCGCGTCCGACCTCGCCCAGAGAGCGGGTGTGATCCGGGTCGTAGCCCATCAACGTCGGCATATCGAATGCGGTCGACAGACCGGTCTGGCCGTTCTCGAGCAGGAACTTGAACCGCTTGTTCGTGTCCTCGGGCGTGCCGAAGCCCGCGAACATGCGCATCGTCCACGGCCGACCGCGATACATCGTCGCGTGAGGTCCGCGCGTGAACGGATAGGCGCCCGGATCGCCGAGCTGCTTCTCGTAGGACCAGCCGCGCGACGTCAGGTCGTCGGGGCCGTAGCTCGCCTTCAGGGGAATGCCGCTGATGGTCCGGACTTCAAGATCCGTCTCGGGCTTCTTCACCGGTGCCATGGCTGCGGTTTACCACGGGTATTGCGGCGAAGAGTGAGCGAAGATCCGGCCATGCCCGTGCACCTGCGCGACGTCATCGGCTACCTCGACACCACGCTCGAGATCGATCGATTCAAGGACTACGCGCCGAACGGCCTGCAGGTCGAGGGCGCTCCCGAGATCGAGCACGTCGTGACCGGGGTCTCGGCGAGCGCCGAGCTGATCTCGCGTGCGATCGAGCAGGGTGCGGATCTGATCGTCGTGCACCATGGCCTCGTCTGGGGGGGCGGCCTCACCAAGATCGCCGGCCCGCTCGCGCGCCGCTTGAAGCTGCTCCTCGGAAATGACGTCTCGCTCGCAGCGTATCACCTGCCTCTCGACAAGCATGCGCGGCTCGGCAACAACGCCGGCCTCGCGGATGCACTCGCAATCGGCGCGAAGCGCGAAGCGTTCGGCGAGGTTCGCGGCACCGCGCTCGGGCTCGCCGGCTCGTGGCCCGCGCCGCTCTCCCGCGACGCAGCGATCGCGCGGATCGGCGGAGGCGTGTGCAACGGCCAGGCGCCGCGGTTCGTGTTCCCCTACGGTCCCGAGGTCGTTCGCAAGGTCGGGCTGTGTAGCGGTGCGGCGTCCGATCTGATGGAGGCCGCCGCGGAAGCGGGCTGTGACCTGTTTCTCACCGGCGAGCTCGCGGAGCGTTCTGGCGATCTAGCGAAGGAGCTGCAGATCACGCTCGTGGCCGCAGGGCACTATGCGACAGAGGTGTTCGGCGCCATGCGGCTCGCCGATGAGCTGCGGATGAAGTTCCCCGGGCTCGACGCGAAGTTCATCGGGGTGCCGAGTCCACTCTAGGGAGAAGTCGGATCGGCACGCGAGATGCTCCTTGTGCGCCGTATGTCCACCAAGCTTCTCGCAATCGCTGCGTCGCTCGCTCTCACGGGGACCACGGCCTGCGTGGGCGAGGACCCCGGAAATCCTCCGAGCCAGGATGTGCCCAGACCGATGAACGATGAGGTCCCGCTGAGCGCTCTTGCTACGCCCGACTTCCCGGAAGACGAGCGGCCCGAGGCACCTGAAGAGCCGAGGCCCGAAGGATGTGAGCTGACGGTCGCCACCGATGGCGCGTGCAGCGTCGCGTGCTTCCCGGAGCTCGTCATCGACGCGTATGTCCCCGAGGGAACGTGCGCGATGTTCGAGTGCGATCTCCGCACCGGCGGCACGATCCAGGTCGGCGGCTGTCACCTCTAGCTGCGACGTCGCGTGCTGTCCCAGGTCGCGGTCGCGCGACACGTGCAAGCGATCGAAGTACGCGTGGTTGCTACGCAGCGCCCCGGCACGATCGGTGCTCGTCGTCCGCGCATGACCAGGTTGTATCTCGCGTTCGCTCTCGCGCTCGGACTGTCGGCATGCGTCGATGAAGACGTGCCGGCGCCGCCGCCGACCCAGGACGAGGACGGCACCGACGAGGGAGTCGATCCCGGGGTGCCGGTTGATCCTCCGGGCGATAACGTCCCCGGCAAAGGCGACGGCTGCGGCGCGCAGCTGCAGGACGACGACGACAGCTGCCAGTGACCAACAAGGAGATCACGCCGGCGATCCTGCGCCGCGCCCTCGAGCAGGAGCATCGTGGCGAGCCGCGCCCGGCGCGGTCCGTGCTGCGACAGATCCTCGCGAAGATGGCGGCCAAGGGCGTGGCGCTGACCATCGTCGCTCGGTGAGGTCGTAGTACAGTAGCGCGTCGTGACCGCACCGCCGATCCGTCTGCCCTCGGGGGTCCGCGACTTTCTCCCGCGCGCGGCTGCACGCCGCCGCTCGCTCGCCGAGCGCGTGATGGTCGTGTTCGAGGCGTGGGGCTACGCCCGGATCATCACGCCGATGTTCGAGTGCGCCGATGTCCTGGAGCGCGGCCTCGGCGATGGAGCGCGGACGGCGGCGATCCGCTTCGTCGAGCCCGGCACCGGCGAGATCGTCGCGCTGCGACCCGACATCACGCCACAGATCGCGCGTGTGGTCGCGACCCGGCTCTCGGACGTCGAGGGACCGATCCGGCTC
>JACCQV010000612.1 GCA_013813945.1 Deltaproteobacteria bacterium
GTGCTAACCGAGCCCGGTGCCGGCTCCGACGTCGGTGCGGGAACCACGAAGGCGACCCACGTCGCTGGTGACGAGTACCTGATCGAAGGCGTGAAGCGGTTCATCACGAACGGCGACTTCGACCACCCGAAGAACATCGTCCACATGGTCCTCGCGCGGCCGGAGGGCGCGGGTCCGGGCACCAAGGGCCTGTCGCTGTTCATCGTGCCCAAGTTCTGGGTCGAGGCCGACGGCACGATCGGCGCGCGCAACGGCGCGGTCGTGACCAAGGTCGAGCACAAGATGGGGATCAAGGGCTCTGCCACGTGCGAGCTCACGCTCGGCGACGGTGCACCGTGCCGCGGCCTCCTGCTCGGCGAGGTCCATCAGGGCATCGCGCAGATGTTCCACGTCATCGAATATGCGCGCATGGCGGTCGGCACCAAGTCGATGGCGACGCTGTCGACCGCGTTCCTCAATGCGCTCGAGTACACGAAGGTCCGCAAGCAGGGCGCTGATCTGACGAAGGCAGCCGACAAGGCCGCTCCGCGCATCGAGATCATCAAGCACCCCGACGTGCGCCGGATGCTGATGCTGCAGAAGTCGTTCGCCGAAGGTCTACGGGCGATGGTGATGTGGACCGCGCACGTGCAGGACCAGGTCGCGCTCAAGGGTGGCCACGGTCACGACGATGCGCGCGCACTCGATGCACTCAACGACTTCATGCTGCCGCTCATCAAGGGCTACGGCTCGGAGAAGGTCTACGACCTCCTCGCGGTGTCACTGCAGTGCTTCGGTGGTTCCGGGTACTGCGAGGACTATCCGATCGAGCAGTACATCCGCGATCAGAAGATCGACTCGCTGTACGAAGGCACGACCCACATCCAGGCGCTCGATCTGTTCTTCCGCAAGATCGGCCGCGATCGCGGTGCGACGCTGCAAGCCTTGCTCGGTCAGGTCGCGAAGAGCGCCGAGGAGCTGCCGGCGGATCTCGGGGTCGAGAAGGCTGCGCTCCAGGCGGCGCTCGGCGACGTGCAGGGCATCGTTGGCGCCATGCTTGGCAAGCTCGGCCAGTCCGTCTATCACGTCGGCTTGCAGGGCAACCGGATCCTGTTCGCACTCGCGGAGCTCGTCATCGGCTGGCGTCTCGCGGTCAGCGCGCAGGTCGCGTTCGGCAAGGTCGGCGCCGCGCAGGGCGACGACAAGGCGTTCTATCGAGGCAAGCTCGCTGCCGCGAGGTTCTACGCAAAGAACGTGCTGCCGGGCATCGCGTTGACGCGCAAGCTCGTCGAAGCCAGCGACCTCGATTTGATGGAGATGAACGATGAGAGCTTCTGATCTCTTGATCGTCGTCGCGCTCGCGGCCGGCTGTTCGAAGAAAGCAGACAAGGTGAACGAGCAACCGGCGCCGCAGCCGGCGACGCAGGTCGCGGCGAAGACCGGCGGCGTTCAGACGTTCGAGGAGTGCACGCGGTTCGTCAACAAGGCGCTGCCGGTCATCGAGGAGATGACGAAGAAGGCGGGCATGCCGTTCGGTCCTGGCGAGCTGGCGACGTTCGTCAACGAGTGCGCGGCCTCGACCGCACCGCGCGAGAAGTTGATGGACTGCGTGCTCGCCGCCGCGGACGAGCCAGCGGTGCGTGCGTGCTACGCCACACAGCCACCCTCACCGCACTAGCGCGGTTTGAGCTTCGCGTACGCCGGCTTGTCGAAGCCGACGATCACCTTCTTGCCGTCGATCAGGATCGGGCGGCGCAGGAGGTTCACGTCCGCCGCGACGGCCTTGGCAAACACCGACGGCGAGGGAGGCTTCTCGATCCAGCCCTTCTCCTTCGCGGTCGCGTGGCGCGTGTTGAGCACGGCGGCCACCGAGCCGGCCTTCGCCACGATGTCCTCCACGGTAGCGGCCGTCAGGCCCTGCTTCGCGTAGTCGACTTCTTCGATCTCGAGCCCACTGTTGCGCAAGGAACTCCTCGCGTCACGGCAGCTCGTTCACGTCTTCTTGAGGTACAGGAGCATGCGGCGATGCTACGCCGGATTCGCGACCGCGATCACCGTGGCCGGCCCGACGTTTCCGTTGAGATCGATGGCGCGGATCTCGAGATCGAACGCGAATGCGCCCGCGTCGCTCGGGAGGCGAAGGCGAAGTTCGCCGTATGAGCTGAGGACGGGGGTCGTGGGCAGGCTCAAACCGGACGGCAGCTGACCACCGGCGAGCGTGAGCCGATAACCGAGCCGATCCTTGGGCGTCCGATCGTCCGTCGCCGCGACGGAGAGATATACCGCCGTGCCGCCACCGCCGCATTTCGGAGTCCCGCAGCCACCGCCGTCGCCTTCGTCGGCGCGCTCGATGAGCGAAGTGGCGGTCACCGCGGACGGCGCAACCGTGTCAGCGGCAAACACGGGATCGAGTGCGTGTGGGCCATCATTGTCGGGCGTGGGCTCGCACGCACCCGACCAGCGAGGAATCGAAGGGGCGACCAGGAGGGCGGCAATCGCGAGGAGGCGCATGGGAAACGGAGTTGCAACTGCGGGACCACGCGCAGGACGGCGAACGCAGGCCCTGGTGAGGGGCAGGTGTGACAGCGCAGTCGTGGTTTTCCGGTCTCGCAAGGAGCTCATCAGGTGGGGAATCGAGCGCGCAGCGCGAGGACCTGGGTGCGCAACGCGGCACCCTTCACGGGATCGACCATCGCGACGTAGCTCGCGAAGCCAAGCGCCGAGGTCAGGACGTCGGTGCCCGGCGTGCCCCACTTCTTGCCGGCGGGGCCGTCCTTCTCGATCTGGAAGAGCAGCGCCCGGAACCGGCGCAGCTCCGCGCGTACGACGCCGGGCTTCTCGTTGACGACGACGCCGGTGACCTCCTGGCGACGCCCCGTACGCACGACGCGCACCTTCTCGGGATGCACCGTGAACCCCTCGTCGACCGCGACCTTGCGCAGGAACTTCAGACACGCACCGACACGGCCCGCCGGATCCTTGGTCGACAGGGTGAGATCATCCGCATAGCGGGTGAACGTCAGCGCGTGCTTGGCAGCGAAGCCGGCGATGCGCTTGTCGAGGCGGCGGCACAGCGCGTTGGTGATCGCGGGGCTCGTCGGTGCGCCCTGCGGGAGGCGGCGTGGGCCGCGTGCCACGTAGTAGGTGATGCCGTCGAGCACGGTCTCGACGATGTCGGGCTCGGTGCAGACGAGGCCGAGCACGGTCGAGACCTCCTCGCTGTACCCGAGCTTCCGGAACAGGCCCTTGACGCGCGGGTACGTCACCGTGGGGAAGAACTCCTTGAGGTCGACGTTGATCACGATCGCGGACTGCAGGTGTGGGAGCGCGTTGCTGACGGTCGAGCGGCCCGGGCGAAAGCCGTGCGCGGGCGGAGCGAGCGGCAGCTTGTTCAGCATGTGCTCGAGGATCCAGTGCTGCAGCTTCTTGAGCCGGGCCATCGGCGCGGAGATCACGCGATCGCCGCCACTGCGCTTGGGGATCGTGAACTGCCGGTAGTGGGTCGTGGTCGAGACCTCGCGCGCGAACGCGAGGAAGCGCAGCTGGCCGAGCGCGAGGCCCGCGGCCGTCGCGAGCTCCGCAGCGGTGTGAACGACGGGCAGACCCGCGGCGGAGAGGCGCGCACCGTCGGACGTGCGGCGATCGCCGGTCGGACCGAGGCCGCCCGAGACGCGTGGCCCCAGGTACGTGAGCTCGACG